>JAZQLL010000021.1:0-2728 GCA_045542675.1 Oscillospiraceae bacterium | reverse complement strand
AGAACGGTTTTCTTTCTGCCGAGTTTGCCCGAAATAAATCCGAGCGGAACAAAAGCGATAATTGCCGCAACAGTTGCGGTTAAGAGGTAACCCGATGATGCCGAAAGGTCGACATTCCAGATTTCCATACAGTAACGGGAGAAGGCGGTTGTAACGGCGTTGTACGCCATAAACCAAAGGAACACCGACACAAGAATGAGAATAAGGCTGCGCAGTACATCGCGAGGCATTTTCTTGCCGATATTCTCCTGCTCCTCGGGCTCGTCAACTACGTGGGGCAGGCGGTTTTCCTTAACAGTCAATACCATTACAATGACCGAAACGAGCATAAATCCTGCGATTACAAGGAAAACGGGAATAAAGGACTGACCCTCTGAGTAAACGCTCTCGCCGAGTTCGTTTTTCTCGCTTTTGAGCATAAACATCATAACGCCGGTTGCAAAAATGGCGCCGATGTATCCAACGAGGTTTATAATAGCATTTGCCTTACTGCGAAGGGGTTTTTCGGTTACATCAGGCATATAGGCAACGGCAGGTGTGCGGTAGGTCGCCATAACGATAAGAATAAGCACAAGAGCGATGAAAAAGCCCCAGAAATTCTTTTGCTCCTGGAAAAGCGCCATTACCACCATCAGCACAACCGCACCGAGAGTTCCCACTAAAATGTAGGGCGTGCGCTTGCCAAGTCGGGTACTCGTTTTATCCGAAATTGCGCCAAACAGCGGCAACATAAATATAGCCAAAATGTTATCTATTGACATTATGGCGTTTGCCTCAAAGGTTTCAAGCCCGAAAACATTTTCGAGCAGATACGGAACAACCTGGTCGTAAAACTGCCAGAAAGCTAATATTGACATAAAAGCAAAGCCTATAAGTATCGTGCGCTTGTAGTTAAGTTTCATTTTCGCGTCCCCTTTAATTTTGTTTTCTTACAATAGTATACTCATCGCCAAACCGAAAAAACGGGCAATCCCTTCGCGTATGCGAAAGGAAGCCCGCCACTTCATCCTCGTCCAAATCGACGGCGCAGACATATTCTTCGGTGTCCTCGTCGTAAACATAATTTAAGCAAAACTCGCAGGGCGTTCCCTGCTTTCTCTTATTAGACATATTAAAGTCCTCTTAAAAAGTCTATAAATCTTTGGAATCTGCTTTTTCTCGGGCCCCACTTGGAGCCTACCGATTTATGTAGCCTGCGGTTTACAACCACAGGTTTCATCGGTTTTCTTTTTTGTACAGTTTTTCTGTTTGCCGCGCCGCTTACGCCGCTTTTATTCTCTACGACTCGCGGCTGCTCAAAAAAATTCGTGGCTTTCTTCTGATTTGGGTTCCTCTATGGGCGCAGACTCGCAAGCCTCAATAGCGGGCTCGCCATTTGCCATGGGAGAAACCGCCTCTGAAACGCTCTTTAGGTTAAGTTCAACTGTCTTGATTCGGTTTTCACAGGCTCTGTTCATATCCGAGAGATTTCTCTTAAGGTTTTCAATTTCGCCCTGAGCCGATGCTAATTCTGTAAGTATTTCCTGAGCATTTCTCTCGGCGGTTTTGCGAACTTCCTCTGCCTCTTTTTTGGCCTTTTCAACTATCTCGGTTGCCATATTCTTAGCTTCCATAATAGTTTTTCCGACATCTCTCGAAATCTCGGCATACTTTTCGCACTCTGCGGCATACGCCTCATTTTCGGAAATAAGTTTTGCAATCTGCTCGTTTTTGATGTTGAACTCGCGCTCATTATCAAGAAGCATTCTACGGCTCTCGTTTATTTCCTCAAACAAACGGCTTCTGTGAATATCGGCATCAGCAACCTCTGCTTTAAGCTGCTGATTCTTTTCTTCAAGCTCCGATTTTGTTTTAGAGAGCATTTCGTTTTCCGCAAGGAGTCTGTCTCTCTCGGCGGTAAGTTCGGCGATTTGCTCAGCGGCCGCCTTTTCGTTTTGCTCCTTTTCGGAGTTTAAGTCAAATATGTAGTCGATAACATCCTTTTTATTAAATCCAAAGGCCGCGGTTTTGAAATTTTCCTGCATTTTTTCTCTCTCCTGCATCTATTATTTTAAGGATTCGCCGTGTCGTTTTTTGTTACTTTTTCGCATTTAATAAATTGTATCACATATTTTTAAAAAATACAATCCCCTATAATTTGACACAAAGAGAAAAGCACCCCAAGGTTTTGGGGTGCTTTCATTCTTACAGGATAATTTTGTTTGAATAGTACAATCCGCTGTTTGTCGAGATAAGGCCATTAGCAACCTTTACCTTTATAGCATAGGTGTAGGTCTTGCCCGCCTTAGCAGTTGTGTCTACATAGCTTGTATTAACATTATCGACGGTAGCAATCTTTTTGTAACTGCCGCCTTCGCTTCTGTATACATAGTACTCAACAGCATCGGTGTGGGTATTCCATGTGATTGTGCCATCTTCGGTAGCGGTTACATTAATATCTTCCCACTCAGGTGTTGTAACTGTTCCAAGTGATGCACTGTAACCCGAGTAGTGAACTGCACCATTTACCTCTGTAATTCTTGCATTGATTCTTACAGTATAGGTTCTGCCGGGTAACACATTCGGAATAGACATAAGAGCCTTTGTCTTTGCTCTGATGATCTGCTCGCCTGTCTCTACATCGGTAAGCATTACATAGTACATATCTGCTCCACGTACCTCATCCCATCTTAATGCAATCTTATTGGGTGTGTTTCCAACTTCTTCGAATGAGTTGGGGGCAAACAGG
>JAZQLL010000020.1:0-19168 GCA_045542675.1 Oscillospiraceae bacterium | reverse complement strand
ACACCGTACTCGAGGGTAGGCCATGATACCTTAAAGCTTGTAGCGTCAGCTGCAAGTCCGCCGCGGCCGAGTTCCTCTCCTGTTTCATCAATTTTGAGTGACCATGTGTATGATGTAACATTTTCGGGAGCGGTCCAGTTTACGATAAGGTCAACATCTGTTGCCTCGATTGTGAGGTTTGTGATGTCGGTGTTATCGGGAACGATGGGGTCTACAAAATCTCTGTTTTCAGTTTTGTCACAAACTGTGCAGTAGTAAATTGTATATCCCTGCTCTTTTTCGGTCGGCTCTACTACAAGTCCGGGAACCATATTATGATTGCCTGTTGCCTTGAGAGTTTCGGTGTAAGCATCGCCACATCCGTGACAAACATAGGTTGCGTATCCGTCATATCCGCAGTTTGCATCAGTGCCGTTGTCAAATACGTAGTTGTGCTCGCCTGTTGCAGGAATGGGTTCGGTATAGCCATCTCCGCAGAATCTACAACTGTAGTGTATGTATCCATCCATCGAGCAGGTTGCATCTACATATTCACCAACATAATATTCATGATCGTATTTGGGTAAAACATCATCATAGATGTCACCGCAAATATAACAGCGATATCTATCATATCCGTCACTAGAGCAGCTGGGAGGCATATGTTCCCAATGCTCATATCTGTGACTCGCCTCGCGCTCTTCTCTGTAAGTGTAATCACAGTTGATACAACCGAAAACTACATATCCATCTTCGGTACAGGTGGGTTCTTTTTCTTCTATAACATATTCGGAGTGGCCCCAAGGCTCTATTTCCTCGGTGTCTTTAAGTCCGCAGATGTAGCAAACTGTAGTTCTTGTTCCGGGGTCGGTACAACCGTCGGGGAATTCATAGTACTCATCGCTTATCTCGTGCTCACAGTTCTCCACACTGAAATCATAACGAATTTCTTTAACGCTTCTGTTTGTTTCAACGTTGAAATAAATGTTTGAAAATTCGTCGGCACTGCCGGCATAATACAGTGTTAAGCCTTCGCTTGCAAACTCAAAGTTCCAGTCACCTATATATTCTACAGATGAAGGGATGTAAACGGCTCTTACTCCATGACAGCTATCAAAGGCTCTGTCGCCTATATAGGTAACTCCCTCGGGGATAACAACCATATTGACTTCGTAACAATTAACGAACGCCTCGTCATCAATAACCTTAACTCCGTAAGGAATGACGATTTCATTAATCCTATTCCATTCACTAAAAGCTCTTTTTGAAATAATCTCTATCGAATTTGGTATGTTAAGTTTCTCGACATTATGAAGATTTGAGAACGCCCCTTCACCTATATATGTTATCGAGTCGGGAAGATCGAGTTCTGTAACCTCATAAAGATTTGAGAACGCTCTGTCACCAACTGTTTTGAGGTTTTTAGAAAGCTTAATCTCGGTTGCGGGTGCATCCGCAAAGGCAGTATCGCCGACCTCTGTAACGCTATCGGGCAGAATGATAGTCTTAAGACCGCACCATGCAAATGCCTCGTCGCCAATCTTCCTGACCATGTCAGGAATTTCTATGTTCTCAAGCGCGCCGCAATCCACAAACATCCTTGCGCCGATTTCGGTAAGCTTGGAAGGCAATTTAACCTCGCTGAGAGTATAGCAATACTCAAACATTCCCTCTCCGAGTCTGGTTGCTGTGCCCTCAAATGTAACTTTAACAAGGTTTAAACAATTTCTAAAGGCCGTATCTCCAACCTTATAAACGCTTTGGGGAATGGTTATTTCAGTAAGACTGGAGCAGCTACTAAATGCTGATGTGCCAATTGTTTTAACCGAACTTCCAATCCTTACATTCTTAAGATTTTCACAATCCGAAAAAGCGCCAATACCAATGGAAATAACGCTATCGGGAATTTCTATGCTCTCGAGCATAGGACAACTCGAAAACGCCCATGAACCGATAGTTTTAATGTTGTCGCCTAATTCTACCGAGGTAAGATTGCGACAATCGTTAAATGTGCTGTTTTCTATGTACTGAATCTTTGATGGAATCTTGACGCTCGAAATACCGGTTGTGCTAAATGCAGACACACCGATAGAAACCAGATTTTCTCCAAGGTCGATTTGTGTAATCTGGGAGCAATTACTGAATGCCGCATCGCCTATAACAGTAACCGTAGAGGGCAGAGAAATCTGCTGAAGGGAGGTACAACCATAAAACGCATAACCGCCGATTTCCGAAAGTCCCTCGGGAAGATTTATGTTTACAAGAGATTCGCACCATTCAAATGCGCTATATCCTATTTTTTTAATGGTACTGGGAAGAGTAACGCTTACAAGTCCGCGGCACTCGTTAAATGACCAGCCGAACACTTCTTCTATTCCCTCGGAAATAATAACGCTCGTAATGTCGTTCCTGTACGAAAATACGTTTTCAAAAGCTACTACGGGAAGTCCCTTATATGTTGCAGGAACTGTAACCTCTCCACCGTTTCCGTTGTAGCCGTTTAAATATACTCCGTAATCACCTGTGTAGTAACTAAACTCGTCATTTGAACTGTCGCCTGTGGGATTTTGAATATTTATATATCCCGTTTTACCGCAGTAAACACACTTTGAATAATCATATCCGAAACTATCCTCGGTTGCTTCTACCGATTCCAATATTTCATACTTATGATTCCACTCATATATTTCGGTGTAATCATCTTTATAACTGTCGCCACAGCCTGTACATTTATAAATGGTGTATCCCTCGGAAATACAGGTTGAGGGAACATATTCGTAATCAACATAATTATGTTTTGTCGCATCGGGCTCTACAAACGCATCCTTGTAGTTATGTCCGCAGATGTTACAGATGTGATGGGTGTAACCCTGGGCTCCGCAGGTGCACTCGATTACCTCTTCTCTGTAGTCGTGCTCCTCGCAAAGAGTGTCCGACATAAGAGGTCCGCAGATGTACTCAACCTCGTATGAGGAGCCGTACATCATAATATTAAGGTCTTCCCTTTGCTTACCGTTCACGAGCCAAACAGTATTCTCATCGGTATAGCAATTTTCTGCACCCGCGCCATTTATCATAAACGCATAGAATTTGCCTACCTCAAAAACAGGGGGGTGATCTACTTCAATATATTCCACGCCGTTGTTTGAAACAACCCACATTCCGCCCATGTGGTAAATTGCGCCTTCCTCAGTTGAGGTTATGATAAGCTCGGGCTCGTAACCCATAGGAATTTCCGCATCAATCTGAGGCTCTGGAATAATCATGTCAATCTGCGAAACGTAGTTAGTTGGCTTTTCTTCCTCGGGTCCACCACCGCCTTGCGCCGCATCAAGAGGACCGTCTGTTATGTAAATAACATCCATCTCACTGCCATCAATAAGTACGGTAATCGGCTCAAGAGGCTCTCCGTTTACGTATTCGACTGTATCTTCATTGGTGTCTGCCATGCCACCGCAGGCGCCTATAAAAAAGGCATACCAAACTCCGCCGCTGAAAGTGTCGCCTTCCTCGGTATAGAAAAAGTTTTTTCCATCTTTAGAGATAAGCCAACCGCCCATAACCGAGTAGTTGCTCTCGGGGATTGTTTTAATCTCGGGAGAGTACTCATTTGAAATGGGCTCTCCTGCAACAGGTTGCGGAATTTCAATGTAGATATCCGAAAGCAAAACGACTTCCTGCTCTACGTCGGGAATGTCTACATCCTCGCCGGGATTTGGAACAACAATTTCCTCACCTGACTCGATGCCATCTGTTGCAAGTGCGGTGAGGGCGATAGAGCCGACACTCAGCATCATGCAAAGACTAAGTAGCAGTGCTAAAATCTTTTTCATAATTATCCTCTCTTTACTGCGGCATTGCCGCATAAATTTTATGTACATTTTCATTATAGACCCACACAACAAAAAAAGCAAGGTAAAAAATGTCATATATTCTTCGTTATATTCACCATACCCCACCACGATTTTATTGACCGTACATTGTCATTTTGTAGGGAACGGCATTTATGACGTTCCGTTTTATTTTTTGTGCACACATTACGGGCGGTCGAGGCGCCCGCCCCTACGGGTTGGGTTTGTTTTGTGCAGGGATAGCGGGCGACCATTGGTCGCCCTTACGAGAGGGGGATGAGCGTCGAGATGGAGAGTTTTGTTTTTGCATATTCGTTTCGCATTGTAAGCGAAAAGAGATTTGTATTAAATAAAAGTCGATGCGAGGGGGGACAGTCGGTCCCCCTTAAATGCACTTTTTTCCATATTTTTGTTGCTATGGACAAAAATATGGTGCCCGCGCGGCATGAGCGCAACGAGAAATAAATCATAAGAGCAATTCGGAATAGATAAATCCATTCCCTACGGGTTGGGTTTATATTGTGCAAACATAGGTTGTCGGCTTTGCCGACACCTTTTCTATTATCTATTATCTATTCACTATTCTCTCTTATCTAAAAAAGCGAGGTGCTTTTAACACCTCGCTTTTTATCTTTACATATTTTCTGCAATGTGGCGAGCGGCGTAAACTCCGCTTGCCGAGGCGTGTGAAAGCGAGTGAGTAACTCCGCTTCCGTCACCTATTACATAAAGTCCCTTAAGGTTGGTTTCGAGATTTTTGTCTATCTCAACCTCCATATTGTAGAACTTAACCTCAACGCCGTACAAAAGTGTATCGTCGTTGGCTGTTCCGGGAGCAATCTTATCAAGCGCATAGATCATCTCGATAATTCCATCCAGAATTCGCTTGGGGATAACGAGCGACAGATCGCCTGCAGTCGCATTAAGGGTAGGAGTCAAGAAGCATTCCTCAATTCTCGACTGGGTGGAGCGCTGACCTCTTATAAGATCGCCAAATCTCTGCACCATGACTCCGCCGCCGAGCATATTCGAAAGCCTTGCGATGCTCTCGCCGTAACCGTTACTGTCCTTAAAAGGCTCGGAAAAATGCTTAGAAACAAGCAGGGCAAAGTTGGTGTTATCAGTGTGCATTTTGGGATCTTCGTAACTGTGTCCGTTTACTGTTACGATGCCGTTTGTATTTTCGGTAACAACCGCGCCGTGCGGGTTCATACAGAACGTACGAACTAAATCCTGGAACTTGGCGGTTCTGTAAATTATCTTGCTCTCGTAAAGTTCATCGGTAAGGTGGGCAAAAACCTCATGCGGAAGCTCTACACGAACGCCTATATCAACTCTGTTGGAGCGGCTCTTGATTTTAAGAGTTTTGCATACACTCTCCATCCATTTACTGCCGCTACGACCGACCGAAATGATACACTTTTTGCAGGAGAACTTCTCATCTCCTACCGAAATCTCATATCCCTCATCGGTTTTGGACACGCCGTCAACCTTGCTGTTAAAGAAGAACTGAACTGTTTTGGAAAGTTCCTTATAAAGATTTTCCAAAACGACATAATTCTTGTCGGTTCCGAGATGGCGCACGCTTGCATCAAGAAGGTGCAGACCATTTTGCAGACAAAGTGTCCTTATATTCGAGTTGGAAGTCGAATAAAGGCGGGTACCCTCTCCACCATTTTCAAGATTTATCTCGTCAACATAACGCATAAGCTCAAGCGCAGTATCCTTGCCGATATATTCGTGCAAACTGCCGCCAAAATTGTTGGTAATATTATATTTTCCGTCCGAAAATGCGCCCGCGCCGCCAAAACCATTCATGATTGCGCAGGTTTTACAGCCGATGCAGGATTTTATCTTTTTATTATCGATGGGGCATTTTCTTTTCTCTAAGGGCGCGCCCGCCTCAAAAACCGCAACCGAAAGCGAGGGTGCAAGTTTTTTAAGTTCGTAAGCCGAATATATTCCGCCCGGACCTGCGCCGATGATAATAACATCAAATTTAGTCTGACTCATTTTATTTCTCCGTTCAAAAATTTTGGGGAAACGCTTTTTATTTACCTGTCGAGCCAAAACCGCCCGCGCCGCGCTCGGTACAAGACAGGTTTTCGCTCTCTATAAATTCTGCCGTTAAGTAAGGAGTGATAACAAGCTGGGCAATTCTGTCGCCACCCGATACTGTAAATTCGTTTTTGGAGTGATTGTGCAGTGCCACCATAATTTCTCCTCGGTAGTCACTATCTATAACTCCGACCTTGTTTGCGGGGGCAACTCCGCTTTTGCAGGCAAGCCCGCTTCTTGCAAAGATAAGCCCGACAAACCCTTGCGGTATCTCCATGGCTATCCCCGTAGGGATAAAACGGGTTTCGCCCGAAGGGATTACAACACTCTCAGAAAGGCAGGCGCAAAGATCGGCACCTGCGGCATTTTCGCTTTGGTATTTAGGGGCAAATGCGCCCTCATTTAGTTTTATGAATTTAACCTTTTGATTCATAAAATCCCTCCCAGCATTACCTTTTAATTATATGGATTTAGCCCTCGGTTGTCAAGTTTACGGTTATGATTGACATATAATTTTTCTTGCGCTATTATATATAGGAAGGATTTTGCAAAAAAGGAGAGATATTGTGGCAGAGATTTACATACTCGATTTGCAGGAATGTTCAAAGGCGCTCTCGGCTCTTGCGCCATCGGTTTCGCAAAAGCGCCGCGCTGCCGCCGAAAGAGTTAAAAACGAACTTTCCGCCCTCGAGAAAATCGGCTCCGAAGTGCTGCTCGCCTTTAGCCTTAAGCAGTCGCTTCCGCTTGAGTACAAACTTTTGAAAAACGGCAAGCCATATATCCCGACACTCCCCTTCTTTAACATTTCCCATTCCGACGGATATGTAGTCTGCGCCGTTTCCAATAAAGAGGTCGGCGTTGATATTGAAAAGGTCTCAAGAATGAAAACGAGTCTTTCGCGCCATATTATGTCCACTCGCGAGTATGAATCGACCCAAACCTTCTCGGGCGCGCGACTTCAGAATCTGCTCTGTGAAAAATGGGTGCGCAAAGAGGCCTACCTTAAAATGCTCGGCACAGGGCTTCGCCGCAGTATGACAGAAATTACATTTATGGGCGACGAACTAGTCGGTGAGGATGTTTTCTCGCGGGTTTACGAAATGGGCGGATTTTTGATTTCATTCTGCCGAAGCGAAGAGGTGCCTGTCACCCTTATCCCCGTTACCCAAAACGACCTTGTAAGTTACTTTAATATTGAAATAGAAGAATAAATATCAGGACAAAAAATAAAATCTCCCGAGCGCTCGGGAGATTTTTTTGTAGGGAACGGATTAATTCGTTCCCTATTGCTTTTATAATTTTTTGATGCGCTCATCCCCCTCTCGCAAGAGCGTTGCTCTTGACTCTCTGTGTGCTCTACGGTTTGAAGAAAATTGGACAAACATTTTAGTAAGAGGGATAAAAGCATTGGGCAGTGATTATAAGTAAGTAGGTGTTTCGTTTCGCATATTGGAGCGAGA
The DNA here is from genome assembly GCA_045542675.1 of Oscillospiraceae bacterium. GTDB lineage: Bacteria > Bacillota > Clostridia > Oscillospirales > Ruminococcaceae > SIG578. The sequence continues at coordinate 11,820 of JAZQLL010000020.1, read as the reverse complement.
CGGTTTAGAAGACAATCAAAATCAATGCTTTAAGGGGGATATTTCATCCCCCTTTCTCAAGGCATTCTTTGCCTTCTTTCTGTTGACTTTGACAGAAAGAAGGTGCCCGCGCGGCATGAGCGCATCAAAATATAAAAAGCGGAGCGTAAGGCTCCGCTTTTTTTACTTACTATATAACTTTTCAGCATCCACATGTATTTCGCCATTTTGCTTTTCATATTCCTTGACACAGTTTTGCGCAAGAAATTCTAACTGGGCGTTTAAGGAACGCTTATTTTCCTTTGCTATATATCCTATTTTGTAGAGAAGCTCAGGCTCAAATCTAATGCCTGTTTGTATCTTATTTGTAGCCATACTAACACCTCACTAATATTTTACTAACATTATATGAGGATTTTACTTGATTTTATACAAACAGAGTGTTATCATATTGATATGTGAGGTGAGGAAAATGGATTACTACAAAGAAATGTACTTATCGCTTGCAAATGATGTGTGCGATACAATTGACAAATTAAGGATCGCACTTCAAAAATGTGAGGAAATTTATGTTACCCAGTATGACGACACCGATGAAGAAACTTCTAAAAAAGAAAATATCGAGTAAAAAAGCGGAGCCTTACGCTCCGCTTTTTTAGCTTATTAATTTATTTTACCTTTTTCTTTTTAACAAGAAAGATTACAAGCACTGTAACTCCTGCGGCAAGTACTACTGCGCCGACAATTATAAGCACAATCGCGGTGGTACTAAGTCCGCCGTTATTTGAGCTCGCATTAGGTGCGGGAATGGTTTCAACAACACTGTCGCCGCAACCTGTACAGGTCTTGCTCTTAAGACCCGAGTTGCTGCCGTACGCCGCCTTCAAGATGGTCCAATCGCCATAGGTGTGAGCACCTGCACTCTCAACTGCTACGCCGTAGCGAACGACCTCCTTACAATCCTCGCAGATTTCATCTCCAGTAAATCCTGCGGTTGTGCAGGTGGCCGCAACTACGCCTTCGGTGTAGGTGTTTTGATGCAGGCAGTCCATGGTTGCGCCGCAAACATCACACTTGTTATTTCCGTCGGCGCTCTTGTGAGCGCTCTTCTTTATCTGTCTGCCCTGCTCTATCGAGTAGCCACAGTCTGCACAGACAACATCGCCGCTGTAACCTGTTTTGGAGCAGGTTGCCTCTACCGCATTCTTAACATCTGTTCTGCTGTGAGGACAATCAGGGTCTTCCTGCTCATAGCTTCCGCCCTGGTTGGAAGGCTGAGAGTTTGTGTCCTGATTATTTGAGCCGCCACCCTGGTTAGAGGGCTGCGAATTAGTGTTGCCCGAATTTCCCGATCCGCCGCCTTGATTTCCTGTGCCTGTTCCGATCTGCTTAGCCATTCCCGAAGGAGTTTGCATATCCTTGGGAATTTCCTCACCAAAGAGAAGGAATGCAAATTCAGGATAGTCAACGAAAACGTTTCTTGTGCCGGTTATGGACTGAACTGCATCGTTTCTTCCAAGTTCCCAGGTGTCAACGGGATCCTCTTCCATCCACTCTAAAAGAACATCAACATTCTCAATAACTCCGCTTGAGCCCCACATTTTTGATGTAACTCCCCAACGAACATACATATATAAAACCGTTCTTGCACAGTCACCGCGGACATTTGAACCCTCACTATTAGGATCATAGTATCCGCTACTCTCGCCGTATGCCTTGTTGCCTCGTTCAGAGTTCTCAGTGGGATTGGCAGGACGAAGATGCATTATATCACCTATCTGCTCATCACTGCTAAGCTTGCTTTGAGGCCAGACATGTTCCTGATTCCAGGTATTACCACCGTTCCAGGTGCTTGAAAGCAATCCGCCGCGATAAAGGAGTGAAACCTTGGAGGTATCGCTATTTACACAGTCAGTATAGGCATAAAAGTTTCTTACATTTTTGTTTCCATCATAATATGTATAAAATGTGTGAGCCGATGACATCAGATTTTTAAGTTCACTATAAAGCGCACTTCCTGGAGCATTACTTTGTGTTGTGCCGCCTTTTTTCTGCGAAATCGAACTGAAGTCGCTACTACCCGTATAGAAATTTTGGGCATATTTGCTCAAAAATGTTGCGGTTTCCTCTCGCGCTCCCCAGTTTGCAACAACACTTCTGCCACCTGCACTATACGATTTATAAACCACCTGAGATGCAGATGTATAACTCGTAGGCGTAGTTGTAAAGTAGTTTGCCGCAAAGGTGCTCATCGAGAACTGGCTGGCTACGATACAAAGCGCAAATAATAGAGCTAATGCGCGTTTTAAAGTTTTCATAAAATGCCTCTCTTCTCACCAAAATTTTAAATTACATTTTATTATACCATACATATTTAAAAAAGCAAAGGAAATTTGTAAAATTTACTCGAGGTTTGTAGGGAATAAGAAAAATCCGCCGCTTTTTTATTGCGGCGGATTTTTTATTCTTCAAAAAGTTCAAATGGCAGGTCTCTGTCAGAATCAAGTGGAACTATTTCTATCCCCTCTTTTTCAATAAGCGGGAGCAGGCTTTTTTCGGTCTGCTTTTCGCTTGCTGTGCAGTCAAAATCATAAAAACTGCCGTCTTTCATATACACGATATATGAGCCGCGCTCAATCCTGTCGCCATAATCGTTATATCGCGCATCAATGTGATAGACCTTTTCAATATCCTCGTAATAATATTCCTCTTTACTAAACCCTATCCAGCCCAGAACATCAAACTTATTTTCGTATACTCTGGCTCCCTCGATTGAAAAAACAAGAGTAATAAAAAAAGCAATCAAAACCATTAATCCAAAAAAAGCATAAGCCACAACATTAATTCCTTTAGAATTAACCATTTCATCCTGCAGAATTTTCACATCGGCCTTTTTGCCTTCGAAAAGCTTAGTCAAAGGTTTTCTCAAAGCAATTCCTCCAAAAATTCCACAAAGGAACGCCGGAACCGTTCCCCAATACCAGGGTGTAAAATAAGCGTCTATTGTCCCCTGTGATAAAATCGTTTGGATAATAATCATTATAAGACAGAAAATGATAGCAAATATTCCAGTAACTAAAAGCCAAAAGAGAGGTAATTTTCTATCGGTTTCAGCTTGCACTATGTAATTTGATTTTTTTACCACAGTTTTTGCCATTTGTTCATATTCGGGTCTGAATATGGAAAACCCCTCTGCAGCAGGTGTTTTTAAAAATTCTATCAGTTTTCTCTCATATTTAGAGGGCGTCTCTTTCATTTTCTCGTATTTAAAGAGCGCGACCTCGGGAGAACCCATAATAAGATATATGTACGGTTCCAACTGAGTGAACTTAAAGACTAATGACCGCTCTCTTTCATACTGCATATTTAAAAAGTAAAAGTGGTCGTACTCCTCCTCGTTGCCGATGAGTGAAAAATCGAGATCCTCTGGCTTTAACTTATAGTCCCTGCGGTACTCGTCAAAAAGATTTTCATATAGGCTATCATCAAAACAAGTCAAGAGACTTTCCTCAATTTTCCTCACATAATCTCCCAACACCTGTGTCATGGAATCCACACAAATTCCAAGTGACTGTGAGTTTATTTTTGAAAAATAAACTGCTCTGAAATCATTTTCACCAAGCTCAGCCTGAATATCCGAAAGCATGAAGAATATCGGACTGTTTTTGTTTACGAAAACCCTGCAACACATAGTGTTTCTAGACGCAGGAAAGGCGCCTTTGTAAAAGTAAACAATCTCTGCTCGGCAGATTTTAAAACTAAGCGAAACTCCCCATGCCTTTTTGCTCACGAGTCTGTCAGTATCTATTGCTCCCAGCTTTTGAGCATATTTTTCGCAGGTTTCAAAGAAGTCCTGCGCCGTCACTTTGTTTTTCATTTTTGATTCTCCTTTGCGGTTTTTATGGAAACTATAAGCAATATTTTTATGGTAGAGCACACTTTATTTATACTTCTGTACTTTATTTCATCAATATAATCCGTCTTTAAAAGCATTTAAAGCCATTTTCCCGTTTCATTTGCTTCCTTCAAAGCAATTTCAAGTTTTGCAATAAAATCCGCTCTGCTGTGCCCATATTTACTTTCGGCGATATTCGCGCATACGCTGGTTGCACTCCTACCAATTTGGTTAGATATAATATTCTCTTTTTTATTTTTCAATTCTTTTACCAAATTTAAAACATCAACAGATAATCGCATTGATAAATCGGAAAGCTTATCTTCTTTCATTGTTTACCACCTCAAAACAAAGTTTAGCATAAGTTTGCACAGAGTGCAACATCGTTGATGCGAAGCATCACATCGTTTGCTAAAAGGCAATATCGTTTGTGCACAGCACAACATCGTTTTGTGGACACATGTTTTTAACGATGTTTTCGCTTGGCGAAAAATGATGTTGACCGCAAGCGGTCAAACGATATTGTGTCCTAAGACCTCAAACACAAAAAGCAGCCTCTCGGCTGCTTTTTGTTGGTGGACGATAACGGGCTCGAACCGCTGACCCTTCGCACGTCAAGCGAATGCTCTACCAGCTGAGCTAATCGTCCAAACATATTGGGTGCTATTATCTTACACTATTTATTTTGCAAAATCAAGTGCTTTTTAAAAATTTTCCCAAATTTCTCTTTTTTATTATTGACAAATCCAAAAAGGATTTATATAATAGTTGAGTATGGATATCTATGTATCCGAGCCTTGACCGCATCATACTGCGGTACCCCCTAAGTATCAGTAGTATGTGAGGTGTCGTTTTAATGAAAATCGATGTCCGCAGGTTTTTTGAGCTGGTCGGAGAGAGAGAGGATTTTGAGTTCTCCCTCGATATGTCCTCTGTAGAAATATGGAGCCACAAGCCGATCCCCTCCCCTGTTAAGATCGAAGGTGCTGTTTTTAACAGAAGTTCTATTGTAACTCTGGCATACAAAGCTTCTTTTAACATCAGTACTTTTTGCGACAGGTGTCTTAGCCCGTTTGACAAAGAACTTTCATTCTCATTTGAATATACCCTTGTTAAAGAGCTGCAGGACAGCGATATGGAAGGGTACATCTTAGTTGAGGGCGACTTTCTTGACCTTGGTGAGCTTTGCGAGAGCGATGTTGTACTGAATTTGCCACTCAAATTCTTGTGCAGGGACGACTGCAAAGGGCTCTGTTCGGTCTGCGGGAAGAACTTAAATCAGTCTGAATGCGATTGTCTTAAGCAGGAGATTGATCCAAGGCTAGCGGCCCTTAAGGGTCTTATTAAAGATTGAGTATTATGAAATTATTATAGGAGGTGCCGTCATGGCTGTTCCAAAGAGAAGAGTATCGAAAGCTCGTCGCGATAAGAGAAGAAGTAATGTTTGGAAGCTTACTGCTCCCGCATTTTCAAGATGTCCCCAGTGCGGAGAACTGAAAATGCCCCACAGAGTATGCTCAAGTTGCGGTTACTACAAGGGCAAGGAAGTCATCAAAAAAGAGGACTAATTGTAGAAAAAGCGTAGAGGAGGAGTTATGTCCTCCTCTATTTTCTTACTTTTGAGAGGTTTGTATGAGTGTTTGTATTTTCGGCGTAGCCGAGGGTAGTCCCGCTGCGCGCGCAGGGATTAAAAAAGGCGAAAAAGTCCTTTCTATAAACGGAAATGCGATTTGTGATGTTCTCGACTTCCGTTTCTGGCAGATGGATAGCCGCCTTACCGTTACCCTCGAGGATGAAAACGGCAAAAAGCGCGATGTCAAAATTAAGAAGGAAGAGTATGAAGAACTCGGCTTAGAGTTTGAAACCTACCTTATGGATAAGCAACACGCTTGTAAAAACAAGTGTATCTTTTGCTTTGTCGACCAGCTACCAAAAGGTATGCGCGAATCCTTGTATTTTAAGGACGATGACACCCGTCTCTCCTTTTTATTCGGCAACTATGTAACCCTCACAAACATCTCAGAGCACGAAATCGAGCGCATTATCAAAATGCATATAAGTCCCATAAACGTTTCGGTTCATACTACAAACCCCGACCTGCGAATTAAAATGATGGCAAACCCCAACGCCGCAAAGGCGCTTTCTATCCTAAAACGGTTTGCCGATGCGGGTATTTCTATAAACTGCCAACTCGTTCTCTGCCCCGAAATTAATGACGGCAAGGAACTTGAGCGCAGTTTAAATGACCTTGCCGCCCTGCGCCCGAGCATCGAGAGTATTGCTCTGGTGCCGGTAGGTCTTACTAAATACAGAGAAAAACTCTTCCCCTTAAAGCCTTACACCAAAGAGGGCGCGCGGGAAGTTATAAATATTGCGAGTAAATTCGGCGAAAAGTTCTTAAGCGAGCACGGCACAAGGCTGGTTTACTGCTCGGATGAATTTTTTATAAAAGCTCAGCTCCCTCTGCCCGAGGTTTCCTATTACGAGGATTTTGCCCAGCTTGATAACGGAGTCGGGCTTATCCGCGATATGCAAAGCGATATTGATTTTTGCATCGAGGATGAGGAGAGCGCTTTGAACGCCCCCATTACCCTTTCCTTTGCAACAGGTGTTGATGCGGCGCCGTTTGTGGAGGCCGAACTTAACAAGATTAAATCGGTTTTTAAGGGCCTTGAGTTTACCGTTTATCCGATATTAAACGACTTTTTTGGCCATACTATAACCGTTGCAGGACTTGTTACTGCAGGAGATATTATAAAACAGCTCTCGGGCAAAAGTCTCGGGGATGTTCTTGTGATTCCCGACGTAATGCTCAGGCACGAAAAGGATAAATTTTTAGATGACCTTAGCCCCGCCGATGTTGAAAAGGCACTCGGCGTGCCCCTTGAAATCTCTGAGGCGAGCGGCTATGGGCTTTACAACTGTGTGAAAAATATTATACTAAATAAAAAGGAGGGATAAAAATGGCAGCACCTGTTATTGCGGTTGTAGGCAGACCAAATGTCGGTAAATCGACGCTTTTTAATAAACTTGTCGGCAAGCGCCTTTCAATAGTTGAGGACACCCCCGGTGTTACCCGCGACAGAATTTACGCTAAAGTTGAATGGCAAAACCGAACCGCGACCATAATTGATACCGGCGGTATTGAGGTTTTTTCGGATGATGTTATTTTATCCCAGATGCGCAGGCAGGCAGAAATTGCCATTGAGAGCGCCGACGTTATCGTTATGGTAGTTGACCTTACCTGCGGAGTAACCGCCGCCGATATGGAGGTTGCCGCAATGCTCAAAAAGAGCGGCAAAAACGTTGTGCTTTGTGTAAACAAGTGTGACACTATCGGTGATATTCCGCTGGGGTTCTATGAATTTTACAACCTCTCTCTCGGCGACCCCATTGCCGTTTCCTCTGTTCACGGACACGGTACGGGCGACCTGCTCGACACCATTTTTGATATGCTTCCCGCCGAGGAAGAGGAAGAATATCCCGAGGATTATATCAAGGTTGCCGTTATCGGCAAGCCGAATGTCGGAAAATCCTCGCTTGTTAATAAACTCGCGGGCGAAGAGCGAGTTATCGTTTCGAATATTGCAGGAACAACACGCGACGCCGTTGACAGTGTTGTAGAAAACGAGTTCGGCAAATTTGTTTTCATCGATACCGCAGGAATAAGAAAACAAAAAAAGGTTGACGAAGCAATCGAGAAATACAGTGTGCTTCGCTCATATATGGCGGTTGAGCGCTCGGATGTCTGCGTTATTATGATAGACGCGACCGAGGGCTTTACCGAGCAGGATTCCAAGGTCGCGGGCTACGCGCACGACCAGGGAAAAGCCTGCATTATCGCAGTTAACAAGTGGGACGCGGTTGAAAAAGATGACCGCACAATGCGCGAAACCGAAAAGAAACTCGCGGTAGATTTCTCGTTTATGCCCTATGCTCCGTTCGTCTTTATTTCGGCAAAAACAGGTCAGCGCCTTAATAAACTTTACGAGCTTATTACCTATGTCCGCGAGCAAAACTGCCGCAGAATCCAGACAGGTTTACTCAACGATATGCTTGCCGAGGCTACCGCAAAGGTTCAGCCCCCGTCTGACAAGGGCAAGCGTCTTAAGATTTACTACATCACTCAGGCAGCAACCTGCCCGCCCACCTTTGTTTGCTTTGTAAACTCAAACGAACTTTTCCACTTCTCGTATCAGAGATACATTGAAAATCAGATAAGAGCCACCTTTGGCCTTTCGGGAACCCCCATAAAGATTATTTCCCGCGAGAGAGGCGACTCAAAATAAACTAACACCTTTTGGGAGGTTTCTATGGATATCATATTAAGGGCTCTCGCAGCTGCCGCCTCTTCCTACCTATTAGGTAGCATCAGCTTTGCGATTATAATAACATACATTTTTAAGAGAGAGGATATAAGAAAGTCAGGCAGCGGAAATGCCGGAATGACCAATGTCCTTAGAACTGTCGGCAAATTTCCCGCAATTTTAACCCTAATCGGCGATCTTGGAAAGGCGGTTGCATCCATTTATCTCTCTAAATGGATATTCACTCCTCTTGCTATAGAAAATGCCGATAAAATCGGAATGTATGTCGGCGGACTTTTTGTTCTGCTCGGTCACATTTACCCTCTTTTCTTCAAATTCAAGGGCGGTAAGGGAGTACTTACCTGCGCAGGAGTATTTTTAGTACTTGACTGGAAGCTCTGCCTTATCTGCATCGCAATATTTATTTTGGTGGCCGTTATTTCGGGCTATGTTTCACTCGGCTCGATTCTCTCGATGGGCGCCGCACCGATTTTAACAGTTACGGTAGGTCTTACCTTACGCGCCGAAGTTTTAAGCACGGCGGCTGTCTTGTGGCAGACCTTGTTTGTCGGCATAATTGCAGGCATCTCAATCTGGATGCACAAAGCTAATATAAAAAGGCTTCTAAACGGCACAGAAAACGGCTTTAAAAAGCATCAAAAAAACCGAAATCCCAATAAATAAATGTTTTTGCGGCGGTCAAAAAATGACCGCCGCTTTTTATATTTGCTTTTTTAGAATAAATGTGCTATATTATAAGGTAGAAAAATTTGGGAGAAAAGAGGAGTTTTTATGAGAATTTTAAAGCGCACTCTTGCAAGCTTTCTTACCCTTTGTATAGTAGCGTTAAACCTGCCGATAGTTTCCTTTGCGGCAAGCTACTTTACCACCACACCCACAGGTTACACCTCGGCTTCCGATGTTGTGTACAAAATATCCAATGGATATGTTGCTAACTGGGGCGCGCGTGGCGAACTTGCAACCTTTGAAACAGAATATGCAGAGGATTTTTATACGGGTAATTATACCTATGACAATCTGAGCTCATATTCAGGCGCAAGCACAGAATCTAAGGTGCCAAGCAGTGCATTGTTTGGTGTTCTTCATGATCTGATGAGTAGCAAACACAAATATGTAACTTCTTACGATGCTACTAAAAACCTTTATATGTATACCGACTGTGTAAGTGGAGATTCTTCAAAAATTTCCTCCTTCTACTCGGGGGAATTTTTCAATAGTTCATGGAACAGTTCGGTTTGGAACAGAGAGCATACCTGGCCCAATAGTAAGGGTGATGCTTCAGGCAGCGGCGAAAACGATATTATGATGCTCCGCCCCACCTTGACTACTGAAAATGGTCCTCGCGGAAACACGGCTTATGGTCAAAGCAGCGGATATTACGACCCCAACAGCCTCGGCGCAAACCTTCGCGGCGACTGTGCTCGCATTATTCTTTATCAGTATGTGCGTTGGGAATGCACCAACACGGGTTCAAAATATAATCCTAATGGCATTTTCGGAACCAATGGTGTTATGGAGAGCATAGATACTCTCTTAAACTGGGTAGAACAAGACCCCGTTGATACTTGGGAACTCGGCAGAAACGATGCAGTTCAGTCAATTACCGGAACAAGAAATGTTTTCGTTGACTATCCCGAACTTGCATTCCTTCTTTTTAATAAGGAAATCCCCGAGGATATGGACACTCCTTCCTCCTCAAACGGCAGTACATCCTGCAACCATTCCTATGCATCCGAAATAATAGTTCCCAGTTGTACAGAGGCAGGATATACAAAGTACACCTGTATACTCTGCGGCAAAACTTATCAGGAAAGCTTCGGCTCGGCAACGGGTCATAGCTATAAGGAAAGTTCAAAAACTGCCGCCACCTGTTTAAATAAGGGTAGTGTCACATACACCTGTAGCGTTTGCTCTAATACATATAGCGAAACTATTAACGCTTTAGGTCACGATTATGTTATTACCGAAACTATTGACCCCACCGAAACCACACAAGGCTACAATGTTTACACCTGCACCCGTTGCGGCGATAGCTACAAGGCAGTAGAGGGCAGCGTTGTAGGAGATATTGTGTTTGAGTTTGGTGAAAACGGCTCGGCATCTCACTCTGACGGCTCGGAAATTTCAGCTGGTAAAGAGTACACAAGCGGCGATTATACACTCACTTTAATCACCGCAAATAAGGTATATGCCGGCGGTCATGATGCTATGGGCAACAGCGCGCTTAAAATAGGAACCGGCTCAGCGGCAGGTTCGTTTAGCTTCACTGTTCCTGACAATGTTTCAAAGGTTGTCATTATGGCGGCTTGTTACAAAGACAACACCTCTAAAGTTAGCGTAAACGGCGAAAGCTATGTTCTTTCTGCTCTCTCAAACAACGGCGAGTACGAGGCTATAGAGGTTGATACTTCAAGCGAAAAAACCGTTTCTGTTTCCACCCTTTCGGGCGGATATAGGATAATGATAAACTCCATTTCCTACACATCAGGTTGCGCTCACTTCTATGAGAACAACTGTGATGCCACCTGTAATCTTTGCGGATTTACAAGAACTGTTACCCATACTTATGTGGCATCAAGTTCTAATGCTACCTGTACACAGGCGGGCGAGGTTGTTTATACCTGTAGCGTTTGCGGCGATAGTTACAGCGAAATCGTTTCGGCGCTCGGTCACAACTTTGTTAAGGGAGAGGTTATCGAGCCTACATACACCTCGCAGGGCTACACAATTTACACCTGTTCTAACTGCGGCGAAAGCGAAAACCGCGACTTTGTCGATGCGCTCACTCCTCCTTCCGAGGAAGGCGACGAGATAATCTTTGAGTTTGGCGATAACGGTAGCGCGTCGCACTCAGATGGCTCAGAGCTCAAGGCCGGAGCAGAATATACAAGCGGTGGTTATACACTTACAATTCAAACAGCATCAAAGGTTTATAAGAATGCCCGTGATGCTAAGGGCAACAGCGCCTTAAAACTCGGCGCAAGCGGTACAGCAGGTTCGTTTAGCTTCACTGTTCCCGATAATATCATAAAGGTTATTCTCAATTTAGCTAAATATAAGGCTAACACAAGTAAGATTACTGTAAACGGCACCGCATATACTCTCACCAAAAATTCCGATAACGGTGAGTATGATGCTATCGAGGTTGATACCTCTACAAACAAAACAGTTTCGATTTCCACAGTTTCGGGCGGATACAGAGCAATGATGAATTCTGTAATCTTTGTTCCCAAGGCGGTAGAGCACACCCATAGTTATGGTTCCACAAGAGTAGAGCCCACCTGTACTGAAAAGGGTAAAATAGTTTATACCTGCTCCTGCGGCGACTCTTATGAAGAGTCAATCGCAGCTCTTGAGCACAACTTCGTAGCAGGCGAGGTAGTAGCACCTCAGGTAGGCGTACAGGGTTACACAGTTTATACATGTTCACTCTGCGGCGTAACCGAGAACAGAGACTTCACAGATGCACTTCCTGAGCCCGAAGTTCCCGATAACACCGACATCACAAACCTCACAATCGAGGCAACAGACGTAGATCTTATCGTAAACTGGACCGCTCCCGAAAATGTTACATCATACACATGGTCACTCAAAATTGATGAAACAGGAGAGGAACTC
>JAZQLL010000019.1:0-10218 GCA_045542675.1 Oscillospiraceae bacterium | reverse complement strand
ATCCTATAGGCAACTCACCATAATAACGTAGTTTTTTCTTTCGCTTCCCACCTGAAAGCAACGCCATTCTTCGGCTCATTCTCATGCTATCACCCCAACATTCCCGCAAGCAGCCATTTGTCAGCCGCCAACTTTTTGAGGGTGACACAGCCGTATTGCTCCGCTATCATAACAGCGCCGCCCACGCTCAGTATGGTAACGCCCTCTGCCGCCGCAAAGCTGACAGCCCCCGCCCCGATTTGGCAAACTTCCAATTCTGTTCCGATAGGGAAAGCCGTTTCGCTTTCTGCGGGGATAGTAAAAACAACATCGGTTTCACTCTCAACACAAAGCAGCCGCCCCGAATCGGTGAGCAAAAGTGCTCGGCTCTCGGTTATATCTATCATGGCTGCGCTCGCCTGCTCCGCTGTTACTTTGCCGTCAGCGTCAAGGGTAGCAAGCCCGCCCGCTACGCCTTTATTTGCATTTGAAACACTCGCTCCATTCTGCAAATACGCCTTTTTATTCTCTACATCAAGCGCAACGGTTATGGTAGCACCCTCGCACCATGCGCCGCCGATGCCAGTCACGCAAACGCCCATAGCGTCACAGACGGTATAGGTTTCGCCGTTGATAACCAAACCCTCGGTTACATCAGCGCAGGAACAAGGGGCGCAAAAGGTCACTAGCTGCCCCGTAAAAGGCGCAGCAGCTAAATTAAGTTTGATATTTGCCATGTGTCACCCTCCTTTACTCTACCCGCTCGGCGGTCGCTACTACGGCGGGGGAATAACCCTCAATTTGAGAGCCCGCAAATATACGCCCACCGTGGTCTGTTGCATATTCCGTATCAACGCTCATAGCCGTACTGCTGACCTGTGCGATTCCGCAGCTTGCGTAAATTCCGACCGTAGTTTCTTCAATGCTGCATTCATAAACCGCAACCTTGCCGCCGTAGGTCGGGAAAATAGCATTTCCGAATTTTTTGATAAAACAGCGATTTACTACGCAATTAGAATTCATCGAAACGGTAATGCCGTTTTGTGTACCTTTTTCCGCACCGAGGATATTTAACGACTGTAGCAGCACCTTTGAGCAATAATCAATCGCTACGCCATAATTACCCGCGCTCGGCGTGATATTAAGGCTTTCAAGGATAATTGTCGCAGTGCAGTTTATGATATACACATGACCCGCTATTGTCGGTGCATTTACTATATCTGCCGCAACAATTTTGATCGTGCCGCCGATAAAGTTAGCTACAGCAAAATTCTCGGTGTATGTGCCAGCGTCAACTACTATTGTCGCCTGCCAACCGCCCGTGTTCCTCGGTAGCGCATCAAGCGCCGATTGGATAGTTTTGTATGCTTTATCCGCTCCCACTTCAACGGTTATGTGGCTTTGAATAGCACGAGCGGCGTTAAGTTCTTCGGGGGTGGGTTTGTTATGCGTTCCGTAAATCAGATATGAGGTAAGGCTGGTATCGCTGCCGTCCATCGTATCAACGGACAGTCTAAGCCTTTCACGGTCGGTTATGTTCGGGTCGTTATTGATAATGAGATTCGTATAAGCTGATTCTGCGTTATTCGCCTCTCGAAAAGCGCCCAAATGCAAAGAATAACCGTTCGACGCAATACTACCAAAGCCGTTGTCTACACCGTTACCAGTCCACAAACGCCCCGTCATGGTGTCGCCCGATTTCTTGATAAAGGCATCGGGAATTTGACCCAACGGAATAACGCCGTTCTCGTCAAGCTCTGCCACGCCGTAGGGCTGGCCTTTCTCGGAGGTAGAAATAAACAAACCGCTGTCAATGGTGAGATTAACAGCGGCAGTATTGCCGACCCACGTTACAAGGTCTATTTGCTTTTCTACGACCGTCGATGTCGAATAAGCGGGCATTAAATCCGCTGTTGCCCCGGCGTTGCCGTAGCAATAAAGAACCTCGTCTCCATCGCTTTTTACTGAGCTATCGGCGTTGAGATATACCGCCTTTGCGTAGAGTGCCAACTCGCGGAAATAAAACGCCTCGGTTATATCCTCGTTGGTATAAACGCCACCCAGAATGATTTTTCCATCGGGTGTGCGTTTCTTTTTGTTTATATCCAGCGACTTAACCGCCGTTATAACATCGGTCATACTCTGCGGTGTCGCTCCGCTGGGCAAAGAGCCAGAGCCGATTACAATTCGGGTCGGTGTAAAAACAGCCCCCGCCATAACATCGGCAAGCAAAATCCGCCCGTTATCGGTTATTGCGTTATTTGCAAATACGCCCATGTTGTTTTACTCTCCTTTCACACGTTCAAAGATGCCATTCCGATTCCGTATTGCTCAAAACCAACCTCATGGAATGCGGTTCCTGCGTACAAATTCGCCGTGCCTGTTAGGGTTATATAGATACCCTCAAGCACAGCCGATGCACGTTTTACCTTGTTGAGCAAATTCAAAAATTCGGATAGCTTCTCATTTGTCAAGCTGGGGTTAGTTGAGTAAATGCGGAAATAGCCCGGCTCTCCGTTATACTCAAACCATTCCATCATGTAGCCATCGCCAAAGTAGGAGTAAACCACGCTTTCGACCGCCCATTTTGTACCCAGATGCCGCTGCACCTGTACGGCGTTTTTGATAATATCCCGCTTTATCTCTATCGTTGCGCCTGTGTCATACCACGCGATATTCTGCTCCCATGCGATAGCGTCAAGTTCACTTTCGGGGAGCGTGTCGATGTGGTTCCATGTGGAAAGCTTTTGAATTGAGGAATACAAACCGGGAACTATGCTGTCAATTCCAGCCGTCAACCCCTTGACCGCCAAATCATCCCGCATAAACTGCGGTAAGAGCTTTATAAATTCGAGGTTCGCCAAATCCATGTTTTAACGACCTCCCTTATATGACCACATGAGAAACGATTATATTGCCCGAAAGGCGGGCGACCTGAGATTTTCCGACCTTGGCGAATGTGGGCGATATAACATCGACCCTCTCAGCGCCTACAAGGTCAGCCGCCCAATTCGGAGCCAAAATAAAACGGCGGAGCTGGTCGGGGTTTATATCCCTCGCCAGTTCTGCCGTTTGCCATTCGTTATATCGTTCTATTGCGCCGCCCTCACCCTCGATAGCCTGTATCGTAGCCGCCTCATTGTCCTGCTTGCAGTAATAGACGATTTCGATATTATAATCTACCGTCTGGGGCTGCTCAACGCTTACAAGGTCGGTCATGGGGCGCACCTTATCGCCGTTGACCGCTGCCAGTATCTTTGCTCTCGTTTCCTCATCGGGCAGCTCTCCACCCACCATGAGCGGATAAAGCACCACGGTACACGCGCTTGGCACGTCGACCGAAATATCTACAATATCGGGGTCAGCCGCCATTGCAAAATATTTATAAGCCGTTTCGGGGCCTGCGGTCGAAAGCTGAGAAAATGCAAGGTGTATTCTGCTGCGGTAACGCTCGTCACCCTCTTCGGTGTAGGGTTCGCCGTTATCGCCGCCCGTTGATATGGTGATATTGGAAACTGCCGCGATATACGGGATAAGGTCAACGAGGGTCGCCAACGTTCCTGCGGTAAAACCGTTGTAGTCGCTGCCGCCCTCTAAGCATACGCCCAAAATATCCACATACTCGCTACCCGCAGACAAAACCGCCGTTTCCTGCGTAGCGAAATAGACGCTACCATCCGAGGTTATGCGCGTTCCTGCGGGTATGATTATATTCTCGGCTATCGGTGCGGCTACCGAAAAGCGAAACACCGCCGATGCTGCCGCAGGCTCGGCGCGGTCTGTGCCGTACATCTCGCCGATAGCGTCCAGCACTTCGCCCCTGGCAAAACGTAAAACGCGCTGTTTTGATTTATCATTGAACTCGTTGAAAAGTGCGACAAAAACCTGTACAAGACCCTCGCCAAATATGCGGCGTTCATCGCCGGGATAAAGCGGCTCGTTGCAGTAGTCCATGAGGTTGCCAATAAGAGCGTTGTATATCTTCGCGCTGTCGGTTTCAACGAAATTAATATCTGTTGCCATGTTTATGACCCCCTTTCACTTATTCAGTTTCGGCGATAGTGGCATTTACAACGAAATCACCGTTTACAGCCATATCAACGGTAACTCCCTCAATAGCTGCCCTCGGCTCATAGTGATTTAAACACCACTCTGCCTCTTGCGCTATTTCCGCCTCTGCCTCGGTAAAAGGTCGGTCGATACTACGGGGGTTTAACCCTTTTACGCGCTCATACGGATTCTCGCCGCGAACGATTTTTAAAAGATTATCAGCGCAAACGCCGACATTACCGTTTCCGCTTGCCCTCATATATCCCCTCACCCTTTCTTGCTGTTTTTCTCCGCCGTTGACGGCTTGGCGTTAAGTGCGATCTGTTTCAATTCCTCGGTTGTATAACCGCCAGAAGATGATTTCGCCTTGCCGCCGGCCGCTGCGTTGGTGGTCGATGTGTCGGAATATTCTTTCAGCGATATGGAAAGAGTACAAGCCAGCATATCGCCGCTATTGCTCAAAATCACGTCAGAAACATCGACGTGCTGCAACTGCAACTTAGGCGGGCCAAAGGTTTTTCCGCCCAAATACATCGGGTAGGCGTTGCCAATTTGCCCGTACCAGCTCGACAATTCGCTGCGCGGGTTAGCTCCTGCGGCTTTGAGATACTGCACGGAAAAGCTGACTTCCTGCAACTCTCGCCCCTTGGTGTTGGTCGGAGGTGTGCCGCTGGTGTCCTCGTTACTGCCTGTTTTCAGAGCGTAGGCGGTTTTTAAGTCCTTTATGCCCGTTATCTTTGAATTGGATATTACAAAACTTTTCGGGCCCCATTTTGCCTGAGTGGCCATGTTTATACGCCCCTCTCTATCGGTTTACTTCGGCGCGGTCGTTTCACCGCCCTTGGAATCGGTGTGAGTATGTGTGCCGAGCTGCGTTGTTCCCTCAATGACCGCAGCCGCTTTGAGCGTTCCCAAAATCTCCAAATCACCCTCGAATTTGTGGTTATACTCGCCGTCCATTCGGTCTAAAACAATGCCAGTATTATCGGGGAACGAACAGAAAACGACCTCGGTTTTGATTTCTAAGCAATCGAAAAGGTGATAGGGAACGACAAGGTCATGCGTTACAGTTCCACTCAAAAAAGCAGGAATAACACGCACCTTTTTGCCGCCCTCTAAAATTGCCGATACATAGCCCTTACTAAGCATTATCAATAGCCCTCCAACGGTTTTCTAAAAAAGATTTTGCTTTCGCCCTTGGCGTAATCATGGCGCACATGGTAAAGAAATACCGCGCCATTCCATGACGGGGCGCGGTCATTAGCGAGATTAACGGTAGACGCTGCGGCATAGCCGGGCATTACCCCAGCCGTTCTTACATAGCCGCTCGTTCCGCAGCAATTAGCATCGCGGAGCAAGCCTTTCGCAAACCGCGCCGCCTCGTCATTTGAGCCGATATTGCCAATATCATCGACCCGCAGGACACGAACAGCGCCATTGTCGGCGGCAAATTCGCCCGTATAAGCGCCCCCGGCAACTATGCACGACCCGTAGAGCCTTGCTCGGTTGTCCGAATAGCGATATTCGCTATCTGCCGCCACGGTAAAGGTCTCAATCGGGGCGGTCTGTTCCATAGCCGCCACATCATAGAGAATCAGCGTCTTGTCATAAACGAGAAAAGCGCAGCCCTCTAACACCGCTCGGCGGTGCAAGAAAGCAAAGTCGCTCATGTTGGATTGCTGCAAATAGGTGTAAAGGCGGTCGGTCACGTTATAGGATTTAAAACCCAGACCGTGCCGCGCCGCTATCTCCTGCGCTATCTGCAAAAACTTAGCCGTAGACCACGCTTTATTATTTATCTCCATAGCCGCAGACGGCGCAGACATGGCCCGAATACGGAAAACGCCGTTTTCGGGTTTTGCGGAGCAAACGAACATTACCCCCGTTGATGCTGCGCCATAGTCTATGCGTATCTCGTCGCCTATCTGCGGCCCCCAACTATCCCAGAGAGCCGCAGTATCGTTGAAACATATATCGAGGGTGTCAGAACGCCCAGCCGCCCACATTTCATGCACACAACGGCTTATTGAAACATCGGCGGTTATGTCTTTACCCTTGAAAGTAACTTTAATCATTCTCCACGCCTCCACGGCGG
Source organism: Oscillospiraceae bacterium (assembly GCA_045542675.1). Classification (GTDB taxonomy): domain Bacteria; phylum Bacillota; class Clostridia; order Oscillospirales; family Ruminococcaceae; genus SIG578. The sequence continues at coordinate 4,094 of JAZQLL010000019.1, read as the reverse complement.
CAACGTTTCGGGAGTTTCCGCGCCGCTCATTATCGGGATTCTCAAATCGACACCAGCGTCAAAAATCAGAACGCCGCAGTAATCGAGGTTAGCGGATATGATGCGCGATGCCAAAGTTTCCTCACCGTAGTATTTAAGCGCCAACGAATCGAACTGGTCACCCTCTGCGGTTATGTGTTTCTGATATCCGATAACTTCAAGCATATACAGCCTCCTCGCGCTCCGCCATAAACTCGTCGAGCATATCCAAAAATTCGGGGTATGCTTCGCGGATGGCTTCGAGAATATCCGCCTTATTACCGCCACCCTGTACGGTTATGTTGGGGGCAAAGGTCACGCCGCCCAAACTGGTGTAACTGCCGCCCGAACTGCCCGAAAGGGAGAACCCAGGGTCAGCGCCGAGCATACGCCCCGCCTGCGCCCAATATGAAAGGTTCTCGGCACGATATGCGGGGTCAAAACTGATAACCGCCTCTGTGCCAGCTTCACCCGCGATAGAAACGCCATTTGTAAAGCCGCCAGTCGCAAGCATCGGCAGTTTAGGAATATCGATCGAGAACGATTGACCGCCCACGCCGGGAACCCAATCGGGAATGGTGAAGCCAAAGCCGTTCACACCATCCAGAACGGAGTTTATAGCGCCCACAACGCCGTTAAGCGGTGCTTTTGCAAAGTTGCCGAGCATACCAAACACGTTCGAGAAAATAGAAACGATGTTATCCCATGCGCCGCTCCAATTTCCTGCGAATACGTTAGAGATAAAATCGATTAGGCCGTTGAAAATATTCTTGATATTCCCTATCGCGTCCTGTATCGACTGCCACCAGCCCGAAAGGAAACCGCCGAACATCGGGAATTTAGCCCCGATAGCGGCTATTGCGTTCCCTATCCATGCGGAAATGTTGTTCCAGATTTCGCCGACCTTTGCGCCGAATTCCTCAACCTTTACTTTAGCGGTATCCCAATTTCGATAGAGCCATATAATAGCGCCTACCAAAACGCCGATAGCGGTCACAACCAAACCGATTGGATTGGCTTTCATAGCCGAATTAAGCACCTTTTGAGCCGTTGCGGCGGCATACTGCGCGAATGTCATACCGTCCATAGCCTTTTTAACTGCGGTTATGATGCCAGTTATCGCCATAGCGCCCTTGTATGCCACAAAAGCAGCGGTCAAGCCGCCCACCACGGGAATGATAGTATCCATGTTTTCGGAGAGATACCCTATACCTTTTTCTGCAAGCTCCACCGTAGCGGTTATAACGGGGCCAATATTCTCCGCAAGGTTCGCTATGTGCGGCATAGCTTTATCAACCATGCTCTCGATTTTTGGCGCAATTTCCACAAAGGCATTTGAAACGCCCTCGGCAGCAGGCAGTAAAGCAACCTCACATTTTCGCTTTATGCCCTCCATGACGCTATCAAGGTCGTTGTATTTAACCTCGTTAATGCCTTTAAGCGCGTCCTGCGCGTTATAAGCACCGTCACCAGCCTTTGTCATGGCCTGCAATGCTTCAACGCCCAAATCTTCCCATTGCGTACCGAATAGCGCCACTCCTGTTGCATCACGCGCTACTTGGTCTTCCATCTGCAACAGTTTCTCGGTAACGATTTGGAACGCCATTTCCGCCTGTTCGCCACCCTGGGCAAAAGTCGCCATCATCTTATCGGCATTTAAGCCGAGGTCAGTAAATGCGGTTGTGGTCGTTTTCGAGCCGTCGATAGAGCGGATAGAAAACTCCTTTATCGCATCGCCAACTTTATCGAGATTCCATGCGCCGCTGTCTGCCCCCTGCTGGAAGATATTAAACATATCGTCAGCAGAAAAGCCCAGCTTTGCAAACTGCACGGAGTATTCGTTGATGCTGTCTATCATTTCGCCCGAATAATCAAGGCCGTTCTGTGCGCCTGCCGCGATAAGACCCATAGCCTCCTCACCGCTAATGCCGAAATTCAGCATCATAGCTTTGGCTGCGCGGCTGCTTTCCGAAAGCTCATAACCGAAAGTATCAGACAGCAAAAAGCCTGCTTTTGTGACCTTGGTTAGCTCATCGCCTGCGAGTTTGGTGTTGCGCTGAACCTCTGCCACGCCATCGGCTACCGCGCCCATGCTTTCGCCAAGATTGGAGCCGTAGACATCTTTTATCGTATCTTTAAGGCCCTCTAAATCTTCGCCAGCCGCGCCAGTAGTAGCGGCGATATCATTAACCGCCTTTGAATACTCAGTACCCAACTTATTGAGATATTTTGTCGCTTCGATAGCCGCTTTCCCTATTGCGGCAGTAGCAGCGCCAGCGGCGATAGCTATATCGGTAACGCCGCCCAACTGCTTATTGACGCTATCTATCGTTTTGCCGAGTGTTGGGCTTATCTCGCCAGCGATAGAAATTATGGTTTTCATAATGCGATCGTTCGCCATTATAGATCACCTTCTTTTTATTGCCCTACGCGGAATCCGCGAAAATGCCCGGCGGCTGTTCGCTTGGGTTTCCGCCTGCTTTTTCTGCTCTTCCACCGCTTCGCCCAAATCGGTCAAAAAGTCAATTATCCTTTGGCGGCGGAGTTCTGCGGTGCTTGTGTGGTAGATTCGGGAATATTCGCGGATTGCTTTTCGGAGCTGTTTTCCTCGGAGGGTTCCTCCGATGCTCCTCTGATAAAAACCAAACCGATATTGCAAAGGTTGTTGAGGTCAAAACCTTTAATTCTGTCGAGGTCGCCCCAATCATAAGAGGGGTTGACCGCGATAATTGCCGCCTTGCCAAGTTGGAGATGCAGCGCGGTATTAAGCTCTCTTACTACGGAGCCGTTCATGTCGTTGCCCTTGATGCTACTTTTCATGCAGGCGGTCAGAAACAGGTCGTTGGTGATTTCCTCCGCGTTATATGTCAACTCGCTTACTTCTACGCCGTTAATGAGGATGGGGCGGCGCAGTTTGAGAGTATTATTCATCGTGATTGCTCCTTTCATTTACAGAAAAATCCCCGCCGAATAAACGACGGGGATTTTGATTTTTACTTACAGTTCGGAAAGACCGTTGGTGAGGTCTTTTCCGTTGATTCTCAGTTTGCCAGCCTCGCGGTCAACAAGAATGGTCTCCGCGCCATCAACAAAAAGCTGATAGCGAGTTACCATATAGGTAACTTCATTCTCAGACGCAGAACCGACCTCGATACCGATACCGGGGATAGTAAGGACGCTACCTCTGCAAAACGCCTTGCAGTTAACATATTTCATGTCACCGCCTGCGCCTCTCTGCGGCTGTGCGAAACGAACTTCCAACGTTACCTCACCGGGCGAAATCGCCTTGCGAAATCCGAGGTCAACGCCGACTTTATTGACCGTCATTTCCATGTTTTCTATGAGGGGCCACATCGGCATCGACATAGTGCCCATAGCCGAAATATCGGCGGTCATGGCGGCGATTTCGGGCAGAGTAACGGTTGCTTCATCAGCCACAAGCGCGTTATCAATGCGGATAGTCGCACCGATAACCGAGCCAGTTTTGGGAACAAACATATATTAACCCTCCTCTCCAAAGTAGCTATTAAAGCCCTCGGTGGTGTATGCCATTTTGAGAGTGCCGCTCTTAAAGGGCGGGGTCGGTGTTCCCTCAAACGACCATACAAAATTGCCCTGTATCAGTTCATCAATGGAGTTTTCGTCCTCATCGAACTTGATAACAGGCTCACCGATAAGAGCGCCCATAGCTACAAGCGCATCCGCTTTCTCCTGTTCGCGGTTCATGATGGTATCTTTCAGAGCGCGGGTCATAGGGCCATCAATAGACAGCGCCCATTCACGCTGAAAACTGTTGGTGATATGCATCATCATGCGAATGGAGTTATCGAAAATCGAGCGGTTATCGCTGACTGCATAATGGTCAAACGCCGCAGTATGAGGCCCCCACAGCACCCACATACCACCGAAAAATACGGCGGTAGTGATACCCTTTTCGTTGAGAGTGTTAGCGGTCTGCTGGTCAAAGCCGCGATTTGCGCTGTTCGCACCGAAATACTGCTTCACGATGGGGAGAGGCTTATTCGATGCGCTCTCCATCGGTACGCTGTCATGAGTAGCGTCAACAAGCATCTGCC
>JAZQLL010000018.1:0-2641 GCA_045542675.1 Oscillospiraceae bacterium | reverse complement strand
ACCTGCCTTTTGCCGTTGTGAGTGAAAATCAGGAAATGCGCCGCCTTTTTGACAGACTGTGCGCGGCTGCAGGGTTTGTGCCCGATATTGCAGTGCAGGCGGGGAGCCTTACGACCGCTTGGGCGATGGCGGATGCAGGTGTTGCGGCAACGCTGCTGCCATGGCAGTTTGTGGCGCAAAACGGGTCTTTGGCAGACGTGAAAATCCTGGGACTAAAAAACGCGCAGTACGTAAGACAACCTGGTATTGTAACAAAACGAGGTCAGTATATGACCCGCGCCGCCGCCTATGCTATTGCGGTTTTAATGGAAAAAGAAAAATAGGCTTGTCTAAAAATGCTAAGAAGTATTGTGCTTTGATAGGAAATATACTATAATATAAACTGGTGATATGTTATGGATGAAAATATCAAAAGGTGTGACAACTGCGGCTCCGCTTGCGATATAAATGATACATATTGCAAAAAATGTATGCATAGTTTTAAAAAGACTGAGAAGGAAAGGGAAGAAACGGTTGATTATAACGAGCCTGCAATAGAGGGGGTATCTACCGAAGATTTCAAAGCGTTTGTAGATTACCATTGGAAATACTACGATAAAAAATTCAAAAAAACAAAAAATAAAAAATGGTTTTTCCAACCTAATTTCGCCGCACTTTTCTTTGGACCTAACTGGGCATTTTACCGAACCATGTATGCTTACGGCATAATTTTATGGGTTCTTCCGATGGTACTGTCGTTTATTTTAATGATAGCAGTTCCTACCGCATGTCGTACACAGGTCCAGGAATTTTATGATGCCAGAGAGGCATATTCCGAATATCTTAATAACGGTGGCGAGAAGTACGATAGATATTATGTAGACGGCCACATGCATTCAACTCCTAATCCCGTATACAAGGAACTTGAAGCCGAACTTGATCGTACACAAAAAAGTCTGAGAAATGCTCAGTTTATTATGCGATTTCCTGTTCTTGTGGCTCATGTTTTATTAAGGCTTCCGGCAAACAGTATGTATAAGCAACATGTAAAGAATAACGCAGGAGGAGGAAGGCGCGGAACCTCGAAAATGTCTATATTCATCGGTATACTTGTATTTGAGGTCGTAGGACTGTTGGTTTCTGTTGTATTTACGTGGATGCCCCAGATCAATCGTTTTTTGGATGCATTTGAACAAATGATACCATTTATATAATAAAATTTTGACATGGTAGTTTCCTATAATTGCAAAAAAATCCACTCGCGAGTCGAGTGGATTTTTAGGTTGATTACTACACGATAATATATGATTTGCCCATGAATGCGGGGCGAACCTTAGAGTTGGGCACAATACCCGTTTCGATATAGTCGCCTAAATACTGACGAACGCTCTCCATAGACATCGGAGATGAGGGGTTTTCGGACGGTGGTACTTCGTTAAAAAGACTTCTGTATATCATGTGCGCTCCGACATAGCCTGCCAGCGGCTTGCTATGGTCGTTGCCGTCGTCATAGCAGAAATCGAATCTGTCAATTCCCGATTTGATAAATGCTTCGATTTCTCCCTGCCAGTCAAGGAAAAAGGTGTCGCCGTACTGACCTTTAGCATTGGATACGCCGGCGGCGTTCTCATTATGGGCAGGGAATATAACGGGAATGGTGCCTGAAGCCTTGCAGTTTTCTTTTACAGTACTGAACGCCGAAACCGCTATACTTGAATAAAATCCGCACTGGAAAACATAGCAGTACTCGCCGTTTCTGATTTCACTCATAATGTCGCTTCTATCCGCAAAGGTTTTAACATTTGCTCCGTTTATCGATACCGCCCGCACACTGTATTCACTGTCTGCAGATGCGAGCATGGCGCTGAGAAAATTTCCTATCATAGAGGAGTTAACAAAACTGTTTCCGAGAATCAGTATTTTTTTGGAACCGTTGGTTTTGTTGAGAGGAACAAACTCGGTTTCAGCTTCGTAAACCGACGCCTTGCTTATTATGGCTTTTATAGCTTCATCGTCAAGTTGTGAGAAGTCTAGAATTATGTGAAGCTCGGTGTTTGCGAGCTGAGGGAACGATGAAAACAAAAGATGCCGATAAGGCACGCCATTGTTTTTACTACTGTCCCACTTAACATAGTCATAAAGCGACGCGCTATAGTCTTTGCTGTATAAAAAATCCGACTTGAGCCATTCTCCGTACGAGGTGTCTTCGGAAAGAAGAGTTCCGATTTTCTTGCCTGAGCGCATAATATCAAATCCGCCGCCTGAAAGTTCACTCAGCGACCAGTCTGACGGAATGTCAAACTCAAATGAAGTTTTAATGGATTTTAAGGTTACTTTTACCCTCTGCCATTCTATCTCGGAAGCCTTGCGGCAGGAAATTTTAGATATATCGGGAGCCTCGGGCGCCTTCTCCTGCGATGACGCAGAACTTGTGTCGGGTTTTGAGGATGGTTTTGAACTTTCCTTATCAGAAGTTTCGGCCGGCTTTGAAGTTTCTTGTGAATTGACTTCTGAAGAAACCGACTCGTTTTGAGATATTTCATACGATGTAATGCCCGAACTTACATTTAAAGCACCCTTTTCGTCTGTGCATCCAAAAAGGCAAAAGATTAAAATTAAGGATAAAAGTAAGGCGAGGACTTTTCTTGTCATACAAAACACC
>JAZQLL010000017.1:0-3503 GCA_045542675.1 Oscillospiraceae bacterium | reverse complement strand
ATTCAAAATCTATTTTAAAATAAAGTCGTTTTATATAAACGGAGGAGAAAAAAATGCAATCTTTTACCGATAATTTTGAGCAACTCCCCTTTGATATGGAAGCCGAGCAATCGGTTTTGGGCGCTCTGCTACTCGACCCCACCTGCATGTCGACGGTTCTCGAATATCTTACCGCCGATTGCTTTTACAAGGAGCAACATAGGGAACTTTTCTCGGTTATGCATGGCATGTTCTCGTCTGGCGAGACCATGGATTTTATAACTGTACTTAACAAGGCAAAGAATGAACATATTTTTGAAAGCGATGAGCAGGCAAAACTCTACCTTTCGCAGCTTGTACAAATAGTTCCCACCACAAGTAATGTTGACGAGTACGCCAAAATAGTGCGCGAGAAGTACTATGTGCGCCGCCTTATTGCCGTTTCGGGAAATATCAGAAAAGAGGCTACCGAGGGGCTTGATGCTAAAGACCTTTTAGATCACGCCGAGCAACAAATATACGAAATAAGACAGGGCCGCGACAGTACAGGACTTGTGCACATCTCGGATGTTCTTATTAATACCTACAAGGACCTCGAGAGGCTTTCTAAAGAAACCCAGAACGGACTTTTAGGTCTTTCATCGGGATTTAGTGATCTTGACCGCACCACCAACGGACTTAACAAATCCGACCTTATTATCCTTGCGGCTCGCCCCGGTATCGGTAAAACCTCACTTGCCCTTAATATCGCATCCTATGTCGGTGAGCGCTCAGGCAAGGCAGTTTCGATATTCAGTCTTGAAATGTCTAAGGAGCAGCTCGTACTTCGTATGCTCTCCTCGCTTGCCAAGATTCCCAACAACCAACTTAGAATAGGTCAGTTGGAGGATAGCCAGTGGGCAGATCTTGCCGAGGCTTCAAGTGCGCTTTCATCCTCAAACATTTTCATTGACGACACCTCAAGCATAAACATAGCCGATATGAGAGCTAAACTCAGGAGAGTTAATAACTTAGGACTTGTTATTGTCGACTATCTGCAGCTCATGACCTCGGCAAAGCGTATCGACAATCGTGTTCAAGAGGTATCGGCAATTACGAGAGATCTTAAAATTCTTGCAAGAGATTTAAAGGTTCCCGTTATTGTGCTTTCACAGCTTAACCGTGCTTCCGAAAAGAGTCCCGAGCCGGGTCTTGCTGACCTTCGTGAATCGGGTTCTATCGAGCAGGATGCCGATATTGTTTTGATGCTTTACCGCGAGAATGAAAAAAATGATGATGCTAACAATCCCGCACATAATTTCAGTAGCGGAATTGTTAACTGTAAAATCGCCAAAAACCGACATGGCGACACCAGAACCATTCAATTCCATTGGGATGGTCAGTATACACGCTTTTCAACATTAGGATATTTGAAAAATGAATAAAAAAGCTTTAAGAACTATCAGAAAATATGATATGATCTCCAAAGGCGACAATATTATTGCCGCCGTTTCGGGCGGAGCAGATTCTATGGCGCTTCTTTGTTTTCTGCTCGATATAAGGGATAAATACAGACTTAATGTTTCGGTCTGCCATATAAATCACCTTTTACGAGGCATTGACGCCGAGCGCGACGAGGCTTTTGTGCGCTCGTTTTGTCAAAAAAACCTTGTTCCATTTTTCCTGCTTCGAGCCGATGTTGCGGCGCTTTCCAAAGAGCGAAAAATCGGATTCGAGGAGTGTGGCAGGCAGGTTCGCTATGCTTTTTTGAGTGAAACCGCCGAAAAACTCGGCAGAAACACCAAAATTGCAACGGCACACACTCTTTCGGATTGCGGCGAGACCCTTATTTTCAACATTGCTCGCGGCACTTCGCCTACCGGAATTTCATCCATTGCGCCAAAGCGAGATAACATTATAAGACCGCTGATTGAGTGCACCCGTGATGAAATTGAAAGTTTCCTTCTTGAAAAAAGGCAGACCTATATGGTCGACAACACCAATCAGGACGGCTCGTACAGGCGTAATTTTATAAGAAAAAAAATTATCCCCAAACTTAAAACTTTAAACCCCGCTTTTGACCAATCTGTTTTAAATCTTACCGAACTTTCACGTCAGCAGGCGGATTTTATAGGCAAAACTGTTGCCCTTGAATATTCTCGGCTCGAGCGCGACGGCGGAATTTTTATAGAGGGACTTCTGAGTTTGCATCCCGCAATAAAAAGCGGAATAATCGCAGAGCTTTTTAGAAAAAATAATATAGAGTTTTCAAAAAAGCGTTGCGACGATGTGTTCTCAGTATTGGAGCAGAATAAATTCAGGCTTTCGGTATGTAAAGATGGCTACATCTTCTGCAAGGGAGACTCTATTCTGCGTTTTGAGAGAAAGGAAAAGTGTGCGGATTATTCTCACTTTTCAATGCCCTTTAAAGAGGGATTTTATTCCCTGCCGACCGGCGATGACATTCGCATCACAAAAATAAGCAGAGAAACTTTTGAAAATATCAAAAGAGATTTCCCCGAGAAACTGTCCGGCTGCTTTAATATGGATATTGCAAACCGTGATTTTGTTGTTCGTTTCAGAAGAGAAGGCGATTTTATCTCGCTTTTCCCGCGAAATGTTACAAAAAATTTAAAAAAACTTTTAAATGAGTCAAAGAAACCTTTGGAAAAAAGAAATATAATACCCCTTGTAGCCTTCGGCTCACATGTTTTATGGGGTAACGGAATTGGAATTGACCGCGCCGCGCGTGTTGACGAAAATACTCGTGATATTCTTTTTATCGAGGTTTTTGAAAAATAAATTAACGGAGTTACCCTTATGAAAAATGACATTTTAAAGATTCTTGTGACCGAAGAGCAGCTTAAGGAAAAGGTAAAAGAACTCGGCGAAAACATAAGCCGGGATTACAAGGGCAAAAATCTTCTTATGGTAAGCGTTCTTAAAGGCTCGGTTGTCTTTATGGCGGACCTTATGCGCGCAGTTACCATTCCTTGCAAGATAGATTTTATGGCGGTTTCAAGTTACGGAAGCGGCACCAAGACTTCGGGCGTTGTCAAGATTATTAAAGACCTTGACATAAACCTGTCAGGTTATGATGTACTTATAGTCGAGGACATTCTCGATAGCGGAATGACCCTTTCCTATATCACAAATCTCTTAAAGTCCAGAGGTGCGCGCAGTATAAAAATTGCAACACTGCTTGACAAACCAGCAAGGCGCCAGGCAGACATTACAGCAGACTATTTTTGCTTTGATATTCCCGATGAATTTGTTGTGGGTTACGGTCTCGACTATGACGAGGAATACCGCAATCTGCCCTTTGTCGGTGTGTTAAAGCCCGAAGTATATACTAAATAAACCACGGAGGTACACGCTGATGAAAAAACGCAGCGCCGTCAGTGTTATTCTGACAATTCTTCTTATAGGTGTTGTGTTGTGGGGAAGTTATAATATGCTCCCCAAACCCAAAACCCTTGAATACCATGAGGTAATGTCCTACTTTGAGAGCGGACAGGTTCAGTCCTATGTTATTGACCTTAATA
>JAZQLL010000016.1:0-8203 GCA_045542675.1 Oscillospiraceae bacterium | reverse complement strand
AAAATAGCCCCTGCATTTGCAAGGGGCCATGTTGGTGCCGGAAGCGGGGGTCGAACCCGCACGGTATCGCTACCACCGGATTTTGAGTCCGGCACGTCTGCCAATTCCATCATTCCGGCAAATATTACTTTGATATTATATAACAAAGATTTTAAAAAAGCAATAGTTTTTAAATAAAAAAGAGCCATCGGGAACGCCGTTCCCTACACTATGATTATTTATTGAATTTCACAAGCACCATTTTTTAATTTTCTTTTAAGGTTATTGAATATTTCTCGCAGATGATATACAATAAAAGTAGTTTAAGAAAGGGGCTATAAATTATGAAAAAGATTGTTGCAGGTCTCATTTTGGTGGCGGCTATTCTTTCTTTTGCCGCTTGCAATAATTCGCAAAATAACAACGTAAGTTCACTTCCTACTAATAGCGAAACATTAACTTCTATTCCGACAAATAATTCGGCGCCCTCGCCTAATCCACAAGAGGACGCTCCCTATAATGATGATATTATATTCACCGCGGCAGATTACATCATAGAATTTGACGAGGCAATTCTCGGAGAGGCTTTTAAAGAGGCAGGAAACGAGATAAAAGGCTGCGAATACAATCTTTCGTTTAAGGACGGGAAATTTGTTGCTTATATGAATTTTGGAAACAGTGTTGAAGGAACATACACCGTTTCCGATAACATTATTTCCTGCAAGTTAACAAAGGCAAGCGGCGAGTACTCTCCTGACCAGAATATCAAGGGAGATATATCTTTTAAGGTGGTTTCAAGTGATACACTACAGGTTATTTCGGCACCCGAGAGTTACACTGTAAAAATCGCCGAGATTTCTGACGGCGAGTGGGTACTGACAAGCGAGGAAAAAGAGATGGGACTCTGGCCGCTCGTTGACGGAATTCGTTTCAGACTTTCAGAGGATAAATAAAATGACACATTATATGAAGCTTATGCCCGGACCTTTTAAAATGATAGCATCGGGAGAAAAGGATATTGAACTGAGGCTCAATGACGAGAAAAGGCAGAAAATAAATGTCGGCGACACCATAGTTTTCACCGAAGTTGGCTCTGGAAATGAGCTACAAGCCGAAGTTAAAGCATTGCATAAATTTGCAAGTTTCAAAGAACTTTACTCTGCCCTACCGCTTTTAAGATGCGGATACAAAGAGGAAGAACTATCTTACGCAAAGAGCGAAGATATGTACGACTATTACTCACCCGAAGAGGAAAATAAATACGGGGTTTTGGGAATAGAAATAGAGATTACAGAGAAATAAGGCGGTGATATAGTGAAAAGATTGTCGCTACTATTAGCAATATTTATAGTGATTTTTTCTTGTACTTCGTGCCTTTCTAATATTCCCGGAGATGTTTCAAATGTTTCTATTGAATATGGGCAATCGGAAATTTACTCTAAAGGGGACATTGATTCGGCTATACATGAAGTAAAAAAACATTTCAGCAAACATTTTAATGGTTGCCATCTATTCACCATAAAATACGAGGGCGACGAAACGGCGTTAAACAATCTCGATTATGTAGGCACCTTAAACGAAGAGGCCGAGTATGTTAACGCTATTGTATTTACCTCTGACTTCCGTTCACATAAACACTACCGCGAGGACTCAGGATTTGAGCCTGATGAACTATATGAGGACTGGAGTTGGTATCTGGCTCGTGAAGAAGGCGGAAACTGGGAACTTCTTACCTGGGGATACTGTTAATAAAACATGAAGCGGCTGCGATGCGGCCGCGTTTTTATTGCTATATAAAGTTTGGGTTAAAGCCAAAAGAACAAAGTGATTGGGTCCATTCTAAAGAAATCATCAAAACAAATTTAAAATGACGGTTTTAGTGCAAAAATCTTTAAAAATCATTTGATTTTTTTATATCTATGGTATATAATGTATGTGTTTAAATTTTAATTTTAAAAGGTAGGGTTAAACTTATGAAAATTCTGGTTATTAACGCCGGTAGTTCCTCCATCAAATATCAACTTTTTGATATGGAAAACGAGACCGTTCTTGCAAAGGGTCTTTGCGAGCGAATCGGTATCGAGGGTGGTGCTTTCAAGCATCAACCCATCGGCAAAGATGCTTATAAAGTAAATGTTGACATTCCTAATCACAGTGCGGCTATTAAGCTCGTTACCGATGCACTTGTTGACTCGGAGCACGGTGTTATTAAATCTATGTCCGAAATCTCTGCAGTAGGTCACCGCGTACTTCATGGCGGAGAAAAGTTCTCCGGTTCGGTTATCATCGATGCAGATGTTATCGCAGCTATCGAAGAGTGCTGCGAGCTTGGACCCCTTCACAATCCCCACAACTTAACGGGCATCAGAGCTTGTGAATCCATCTTGGGCAAGGATGTTCCCCAGGTTGCAGTTTTTGACACAGGTTTCCATCAGACAATGCCTGATTACGTTTATATGTATGCTCTCCCCTATGAGTACTATGAGAAGTACAGAATCCGCAGATACGGTTTCCACGGAACTTCTCACAGATATGTTAGCCAGAGAGCCGCAGTTATGATGGGCAAAGACCCCAAGGCTCCCGAGGGACTTAGAGTTGTTACCTGCCATCTTGGAAACGGTTCTTCAATTTCCGCAGTTGTTGATGGCAAGTGCTATGACACGACTATGGGTCTTACCCCTGCAGAAGGCATCATGATGGGTACCCGTGCAGGTACCATTGACCCCGCTATCATTCCTCTTCTTATGGAAAAAGAGAATATGTCCCCCAAGGATATTGACAATATGATCAACAAAAAGTCGGGTATTCTCGGCGTTTCGCAGAAGACAAGCGATAACCGCGATATTGAAGCAGGCTCACTCGCCGGCGACAAGAGATGTCAGCTCGTTGAGAATATGCTCGCTCACCAGCTTACAAAATACATCGGCGGATTTGCGGCTGCTATGGGCGGCGTTGACGCTATCGTATTCACAGGCGGTATCGGCGAAAATAATCCCAGGCTCCGCTCAAGAGTTGCTAAGAATCTCGAATTCTTAGGTCTTAAAGTTGATGAAGATATCAACGCTAAGGCAAAGGTTACAAGCGACGAGAACAACATCACTACTGATGATTCAAAGGTTAAGATGCTCGTTATTCCTACCAACGAGGAACTTATGATTGCAAGAGATACACTTGAGCTTGTAAAATAGTAAAAAAATATATCCGCAGATGTCCTCATCTGCGGATATTTTTTGAAAAAGGAATTATTTCGATGCCTTATAATAAAATACGGAATACTAAAAAAATGCCGACAGTTAAAACTGTCGTCATTTTTTATTTTTTCTTTTAAGGCTCTATGTTTTCAAGTGCTTTATCCACAAAGGCCAGGTGGGGTTTTGATTCTTCATCGGTAGGTTTGTCTTCCTCTGTTTCTTCAGGCATGAAATCGAGGAAAGCGCCGCCCTGTCTTGTGCTTTTATCAAGACTCACACCATTTTCCAGATCATCTGAAGGATATTTATCCTCGCCATCAGCATCAATGAATACCGAATTTTTACTGTTTCCAAAGCCCTTTTCAGATCCTAAGTAGATATCGTTTCCGCCGGATTCCACAAATATAGCGTACGAATAGTCGGACGAGTTTTGATTATAGGCAAAGGAAGCTGAAGGCACAAAATACTCATCGTTTCCGCCGTTTTCTATAAACAAGGTTGCGCCTCCGCCTAAAACTGCGCTTTGGCCTACTGCTTCATTATTTGACCAAAGAAGATAGTTATCATTTCCATCTATATCGACAAGCGATGCTGCAGAGTAGTCGGCCGCTACTGCTTGCGCCAAGGTGTTTGCGGCATATCGGTCGTTTCCGCCAAGGTCATTTAAAAGGGCGATACCTCCAAGACTCGAATATCCCTGCACGCGAGACGAGCCAACATATTTATCGTTTCCACTGACGTCCACAATTACCGCAAGACCGCCCGCAAGCGCCGATTCATCACCGGAAGTTCCGAGTCCTACTGCGCAAGCCTGCGAAAAGTTGTTTACGAATTTATCGGTTTGCGAGGGATTTTGGAGCGCATCTACATAATAACTATCATTTCCCTGCTTATCAAGCAAAAATGCTATCGCACTACTACCTGCAAATCCCTGTGATGCAACGCGAGAGGTATAAGAATCGTTTCCATCAAAGTCGGCAAGTTCGGCAATTCCAAAAAAGGCTGCAGACTGAGAAAACGCTTCACTCACATAACTATCAGCACCCGACGAATCAATTAATACTCCGACACCGCACAAAGCAGCGCCCTGCGAAAGCGATTTTGCGATATACTCGTCTTTACCCATGTCATTAACAATAACTCCGACGCCAAAGATTCCGCATCCCTGGGTTGCACTGTAACTATTGTAGTCATAGATGTCGTTACCACCGCAGTCGATAGCAACGGCGATGGGCTGAGAAAGCGAATAGTTAGCGCCTACTCTACCGTAGTATTTATCGTTACCATAAAGATCGAGGATAAGCAGTTCCGCGGGGCTTCTATAAATATCATCACCATTGGTGCCGAAGTAAATGGTGCCGAGGGGAGTTTCAATTTCGAGATATTCTCCCATCTCGGTGAGGTTATTAACAATTTTAAGTTCTTGTTTAAGATCGCCCGATGCATTTAAAACTATAAGCGATGCGGATATTATTTTAGAAATATCAACTTTTTCCGAGAGCCTTATAAGTTCTGAAATTTGCTCCTCGTTCATTTCCTGTGAAACGGCGAGATTCTGGCATGCCTTAAACTCGCTCACAGTTACATTAGCGGTTTCACTGCGAATAATTTTATACGCCGCAGTAATGCTCGAAAGCCACTTTGCAAGGCTTCTGTTAACCCTGGTTTCAACAAGCGATGTAGCCTCTTTAGCCTCAGAGAGTCCCTCTTGTTCACCTGCCGCGGCAAAGAGATTGTCTAAAGCGGTATTAATATCATCGGTTACCGGGTAGTCGACTTTTGAAAAATCTTCATCAAAATTAAATGTATGCTCAGTACAAAGTTTTTCGAGAAACCTTGCGCTACTGCTGGTACAACTTATATTTTTAATGCCATCTGAAAGTTCTAATGAGTAGTCAAGAATCGAGAGCGGATTTGAATGAAGTGTTGAAAAATCTTCAAAAACGCCCTTTCCAAAGGCTTTTGAGTCAAGATTTTCAAGTGACTCTACCCCGAGAAGTTTTAGGGCATCCGACATAATATCCTGTCTTTCCTTTTCGGCGGTGGCGCCGCTACCCGACAAAATACTGCCGCTTGAGGGATTATCAATAATAGTGCAGGATGATGCAAATAGCATCGCTGCGACTACAACAACGCATAATATCTTTTTCATAATTTCCTCATTTTAAAAAAGAAGCGGCAGTATCTGCCGCTTCTTTAAATTTGTTTACGCTTTTTTACGGCGAGATTTTTGACTGATTTTCTTCTGCCAAGCAACCCAGATACTGGGAGCCAAGAAGAGCGATGAATATACACCCGAGATAAGACCTACTGCCATGGGGAAGATAAAGTCAAACATAGATGTAATATTGAACATAAGCGATACAACAACTACAACTGCAAGTGCAATAAGGGTTGTTGCGGTTGTGTAGATTGCACGCTGTAAGCTCTGATTTAAACTTAAGTTAACATTATCGGCAACTGCAAGTTTCTTACCGTAAATATCCTTATTCTCACGAACGCGGTCAAATACGATAATTGTATCGTTGATTGAGTAACCTAAAATGGTAAGCATAACTGCCATAAAGTTTCCGCCGATTTCGATTCCAAAAATAGCGTAAACTGCAAAGGTTACGATAAGGTCATGAACAAGGGCGATAACTGCGGTAACACCTGCAGACCAACCGCCGATATTCCTAAATCTGAATGCGATATAGAAAATCATAAGGAGTGCCGCAAAAGCAACTGCGATAAGACATTTTATAAAGAAGTTCTTACCATTCATTGCATTTACTGACTGGGATTCTACAAGTTTTACACTATTGCTCTTATAGTCCTTTTCGAGAGTGTCTGTCATTTTACTCTGCTGCTCAGAGGTTAAATCCTCGGCAATGGAGATAACAACGTTTTTCTCGCCCGATACATTGTTTTCGGAAATTCTTGCGCTACCATTATATCCTGTGGTTGATTTAACGGTTGCTTCAATTTTCTTAAGGTCAAGATCGCCCTTATAGCTATAGGTTACACCCGAACCGCCCTTAAACTCGATGTCGACCTTAAGGCCGCCGATTAAGGTTACAAGAATTGTGGCAATTACTATAGCGGCGGAAATAATGTAGTATAATTTACCGTGTTTTAAAAAGTTATATTTAACGTTCATTATTTCTTACCTCCATAAAGCCAAGGATTTCTCAGGCCCTTAAACCGCGAGAGAGATTGGAGCATAAGACGAGATGCGAACACTCCGAATATAAAGTTCAGGATTACGCCTACTAAAAGGGTGTAACCGAAGGAATAGATGCTTCCTGCAGTTGCTGCACCAAACCATGAGAACAAGGGTGAGAAAAGTTTGGAGAAGAAACTATCGGTAGGTCCGAATGCGCCCATAAGAACGATAGCACTGATTACCATAGTTAAGTTACTATCAATAACGGTTTTAAGACCCATCTTATGACCGAGAACGATCGAGCCATCGAGAGTTTTACCGGCTGCGAGTTCTTCTTTGATTCGGTTAGAAGTAAGTACGTTAGCGTCAACGCCCATACCTATCGACAGAATAATACCTGCGATACCGGGAAGAGTAAGGGTAAAGCTGGGAATGTCGGCAAAGTAGCCGGATACGCAAGCAATTGCGCCTGCAGCCTGTCCGATAATTGCGATACCTGCAACAAATCCGGGAAGTCTATATATAATTGTCATAAATACGAAAATGGCTAAAACAGCGATAAGTCCTGCAAGTACCATTGCGTCTTTTGCACCAAGACCGAGTTCAGGCGAGATAGTGCTGAAGTTTGATACCTCGAGTTTGAAGGGAAGAGAACCTGAATCAATCTGACGGGCAAGTTTCTCTGCCTCTGCCTGAGTAAAGTTACCTGTAATTCTGGCATTGCCGCCTGTAATAACGGTGTCAACCGAGGGAGCAGAAATCATTGTGTCATCCATCCAAATAGAAATCTGCTTATTAAGGTTATTCTTTGTAGCCTCGGCAAAAGAGGTGGCGCCCTCAGAATTGAGTTTAAGAGCGACATGCCAACCGCTGTCATCATACTGTGCGGTAGCATCATCAACCTGTGTTCCCTTAAGGACTACCTTACCCGAAGGCTTGCCGTTAGCATCGGTTGAAGTTCCTTCATTAAAGGTAAGTACTGCAGTTTCGCCGAGTTCCTTAATTGCTGCCTCGGGGTCAAAGTTCGCATCATTTTCTTTCCAGGGGAAGCGAACAACTATCTTATTATTGTTGTAATCGGAATAAACCTCATAGTCGGTTATATTCTGCGAGGTGAGACGCTGCTTAATAACCTCTTCAGCTGCTCCGATTGCATCCTTCATTTCATCCGCGTTGAGTTTAGTATCCTTAGGAGCGCCGAAGGTTACATCAACACCACCTCTGATATCAATACCCCAACGGATATCGTTTCCGCCTTTTACATAAACCGTTTTCTTATCACCATACATACTGCTTATACCGAATATCGAGGTATAAGTCAGAGCGATGACAACTGCTAAAACGGCGAAAAAGACCCATTTACCTGTTTTCTTCATACGCTGTTCTCCATTCTGATTTTTTCTGTTTCTACGCTCGGATACGAAAATATCCGTACTTATTTATTATAGCTTTATTACTATAAATTGTCAACCTTGATATGATAGTTTTTACATATTGTACAAAATAATATTTTATGCATTTTTCTCTTGAAAAATTCTAAAAGAGTTGTATAATGATATGGTCATAATATTTTAAAAGAAGGCGTAAAAATGAAAACCACTATTTTGCTTTCCTTGGGACTTGCGCTTCTGCTTGGTCTCTTGATGTCGCGAGTTGCCAAAAAGGTAGGGCTTCCTGCCGTTACCGCTTATCTTGTAACGGGAGTGCTTATCGGTCCTTTCTGCCTTGGTGCACTCGGGGTTGAGGGGCTTGGTTTTAACAGCGAGGCTCAGATCGAATCCTTTGGCATTTTAAGCGATGTCGCACTTGGATTCATCGCATTTGCCATAGGAAACGAATTCAGACTTGCCCAACTTAAAAAAATCGGTAAGCAGGCAACTGTAATAGG
>JAZQLL010000015.1:0-15884 GCA_045542675.1 Oscillospiraceae bacterium | reverse complement strand
AATTTGCTCGGCTCGCCCTCGCTTTCTTCCATTCCCGAAAGTTCTGCCGAGCGCATAAGTGCCTTGTAACCTAGGAGCATTGTCTGAACAAAGTTTATAATTCCGCGCACCACAGGAAATTTTAAGAATTTAGGCACCTTTTTATCTCTTGCATCATCAACCTGCTCGACAATTATCCTGCCATCTGGCGAGCGCACTGCCATAGCGGTGTCTTTAGGTCCGCGCATCATAATTCCCTCAATGAGAGCCTGTCCGCCTATTGAGGTGCGAAAACCCGCAGGGCAGGATTTCGCCTCTTTTTTCTTACTCATATTTTTTCCTCCGTTATATTGCCGAAACCTTTATACTGCCGTTTTCAGCATCAACCGTAAAGCCCTTGACCGCCCCTTCCTCGCTCGAGGTTATAATCTCGGCGATGGGGTCTTCAATTTCTTTTCTGATTGTATGTCTTAAATCTCTTGCGGCAAACTTTCCGCCGCCCGCAGTTTCAACAACTGCCTCAAGCGCGCTATCCGACACGCTAAAGGTGATTCCCTTATCATTAAGGGCGGGCTCAAGTTCGTTTGTAAGGAGTTTTGCAATCTTTACAAGTTCCGCCTTTTGTAGCGGCGAGAAGACTACTATCTCATCAACCCTTGCAAGAAATTCGGGGCGCAAAAACTCTGAAAGAGCAGTTTTTGCTTTATCGGCGGCAAGGTCGGAAGCCGATTTGTTAAAGCCTAAAGAATAACCGTTTTTATCCGAGCCTGCATTCGAGGTCATAACAATAACGGTATTTTCAAAGCTTACAACTCTGCCATGAGCGTCGGTTATTCTGCCCTCATCGAGTATCTGCAACAGAATGTTCATAACATCGGCGTGTGCCTTTTCAATCTCGTCAAAAAGGATTACGCTATAGGGCTTTCTTCTTATCTTTTCGGTAAGTTGACCTGCTTCATCGTAACCGACATATCCAGGAGGCGAGCCGATAATTTTTGAAACGGCGTGCTTTTCCATATACTCCGACATATCAAGGCGGATAAGAGGGTCGCATCCTTCAAAAAGTTCGTTTGCAAGCCTTTTTACAAGTTCGGTTTTTCCAACACCTGTCGGTCCTACAAAGATAAACGACGCGGGACGGCGGCGAAGTGAGAGCGCCGCGCGATTTCTGGTTATTGCTCTGCACACAGCATCGATTGCCTCGTCCTGCCCGATTATATGTTTCTTAAGATTTACTCTAAGTTCCTTAAGTCTATTGCGCTCGCTCTCCTCGATTTTGGATGCGGGGATACCTGTCCAAAGTTCTATAACTGCGGCAAGGTCGCCCAGGCAGACCTTGGTTTTAAGGGCATCAAAGTCAATTTTCTCGACCTCTGCCTCTATTTTGCAGATATCCGAGCGGACCAGCGCGAGTGCCTCATAGTCTACAGTTTCCTCGCCGGCAAGTTCACCCTCGCGGCTTTTAAGACGCTTAAGTTCACTTCTCTTGCGCTCCGCCTCGCTTCTTACAAAATTTCTAAGGCAGGCGTAGGCGCAGGCCTCGTCGAGCAGGTCGATCGCCTTGTCGGGCAAAAATCTATCTGTAATATATCTCTCGGAAAGTGTTACCGCACGCGCGGCAATATCGTCCGAAACGATAGCATCGTGATATTCTTCGTAATAATTTTTAATTCCGCGGATAAGCTCAATGCTATCCGAAATAGAGGGCTCCTCAACAGTTACCGGCTGGAAACGGCGCTCTAATGCGGCGTCCTTTTCGATATACTTGCGGTACTCGGAAAAGGTCGTAGCACCGATAACCTGAACTTCGCCTCTTGAAAGGGCGGGCTTTAAAATATTTGCGGCGTTCATACTGCCTTCGCTCTCGCCCGTTCCGACAAGGTTATGCACCTCATCGATAAAGAGGATAACATTTCCTGCCGCCTTAACCTCATCAATAAGTCCTTTTATGCGGCTTTCAAACTGACCTCTAAACTGCGTTCCTGCAACGAGGGCGGTAAGGTCTAAAAGATAAAGCTGTTTATCGCAAAGGCGCTGAGGAACATCGCCCGAGGCGATTTTAAGCGCGATACCCTCAACGATGGCGGTTTTACCAACGCCCGGCTCACCGATAAGGCAGGGGTTGTTCTTACTGCGGCGGCAGAGAATCTGGGTTACTCTCGCGATCTCCTTTTCTCTTCCTATAATGCGGTCAAGTTTGCCTTCCTGCGCTTTGTGGGTAAGATTCTCGCAGAAACTATCGAGATATTTAAACTTATTCTTTTTCTTTTTGGCGTTTTCCTTTTTGTCCTTGCCCTCGCCCTTTGTGTCGGTTTCGCCCTCATTTTTAGGGGATCCCATCAGGCTATCGAAAGGAAAGGTCTGGGCGCCGCCGGCTTCGAAAAGTTCAGAAAGTCCCTCCCCGTCCTCGCCGAGCATCTCGGTCATCTGGTCGGAAAGCGCCTCGATCTGCTCATCATCAAGTCCCATCGACTTGATCATTTCATTAACCGGCGCAATACCCATTTCCTTTGCACAGACAAGGCAGAGTCCTTGACTTTTCTGAGGATTGTTTGCATCCATAGTAGTCATGAAAACTACTGCAGGTCTTTTTTTACAACGCGAACAAAGCATTTACTGTTTCTCCTTAAAAACTACTTACGCTAATTTATCTTGATTTTGTTTATTTTCATTCATTATCTTAAAGTACTCTTTGATATACTGCGCAAATGCAAAGAGCATAAACACCGCCGCAACACAAACGAGCGCTATCATAAGCCCTATCGACATATCAAAAAGGGCAATGGCCGCCATAACAATATAGAAAACAGCGGTTGCAACCTTACCGTACCATTTGGAGCCGCGGATTGTGATTTTGTTCTTTAGCATAATGGCTCCGCCGATGAGCATTAAAATTTCTTTGACGACAAAAATCATCAAAACGGCGGCAAGCTCTACGCTTTGCATCTTAACCGCCACACTGATTACTACTGCAACCTGTGTGAGCTTATCGGCAACAGGGTCCAGAATTTTACCGAGGTCGGTTATCTGATTAAATTTTCTTGCCACAACTCCGTCCACAAGGTCGGTAAGTCCCGATACGACAAGCGTTATTCCGGCATACACGTACAATATTTTATTGTCCGCCGCCGCATTCATATAGAAATATACAAAGAGCGGTATTAAAACCATTCTGAACATAGAGAGAATGTTTGGAATGTTGAAAATTTTATTTTGCGTCTTTCCCATAATTTATATTTCCTCTATCTTAAAACTTTTGCTTTCGTAGCCTTACGCCTTAAAGGGCGAGATACTATTAAACAGAATATTTATCGGATTTATTATTGACAGATATTTGTTTATAAGCGAGCACTGTACGGCTTCGGGGGTGATAATTGAGAATAAACTACCATTGTCACCAACTACGAGCACAAACGCCCAGTTTATAATAAGCACAAGTATTATGCCCTTTAAAAATCCTAAAAGTCCGCCGAGGAAGGCGTTTACCCCTCCGAGTAGTGGGAGCTTATTTACAAGCTTAAGGGCTTTTGAAAGTATCTTACAGGCTATCAGTATAACTATAAATATTACCGCAAAGCAGACTGCCGAAATGGTCGGTACCAGCATGGGTCTTACAACCGTTTCACTAAATTGGTGCGCAATCTCCTGTGTATCGACCTTTGGGTCATGCTTTTCTAAAATATTATTGATAGTTTCAGCAACAAACGAGCCATCGCCCTTGAGTAAAAATTTAGGTAGTGTGCCTAAGCCGCTATTTACTGCCTGAGTAACCGCCTGCTCATCAATACTTCCGTATTCCTCAAGCTTATCGTCCACGAAGTTTTTAGCGGTAGACTCTACTGATTTTGCAACGCAGGTGTTATATGTAAGGTTTGCAAGAGGTGTGCACACTGTTGTTGCAACAACAAGCGCGATAAAGAATCCCATAAACGAGACAAGCGTTTTGGCAAATCCATCCTTATGACCTTTTCTTGCACAAAGGATAACAACAAACAAAAGCACAATGTCAATTATAATTCCAATTACCCAATTCATAAATATTCTCCCTAAATTACTTTATATCGGGGCAAAGCATACGCGATGCACTATCGGTAACAAAAACTCCCGAATTTGTTGCGGTAAGTTTTTCGCCATCCACTTCGAGCAACCCTTCCGCTTTTTTTACACCTGTTGATATTTCATATTCATACACTGCCGACGAACTTAAAATATACGCCGATTTACCCTTGACAGCGCACGAGATGGCATGTGTATCCACGCGGGCTTCACTCTTAAGTTCGCAGTTTTCATTTACTACTGAGAAAACGCTCTTTCCGGGGTCGTTTACATCCTTAAACACCAAAACAAGTTCGTCGCCGCTTTGGGCATAGTCAATGAGTTTCTTTTCCGAGAACGAGAAAGATTTTTCCTCATCTCCTGTCGAAACTGAAACAAGTCTCTTATCTGTAAGCGCCTTGACCTCGTTTTTACCGCATATCAGCGATAGGACGAGTTCATCGGAAATCTGATGGGAAATTAGCGCCTCAGATTTAGAGGTTGCAAAAAGGTAGATGCCGCTTTGTAGTTTGCCGCCGTTTGTATAAAGGGTGGATGCGGCTACAAAGTTTCCGTCCTGCGAGAGCGCAACCGAGGAAATAACTCCGCCCTGCGGAATCCACTTGAAAACGGCGTTGCCGTTCTTATCAAAAACCTTAAGTTCGCTTGTATAAACATCAGACTCGGTTACAAGGGCGAACTTGCCGTTCTTAGCAATTGCGCCCGTAACGATAGGTTTTTCGCTCTTTAACTGGGTTACGGTTTTTGTCGCCGTTTCAACCGATGCGGTATCTCCGCCGACAGAGTAAATAAGGGCATTATCACCTGCGGTTTTTGTTTGAGCATCCTTTTTCTGATGCTGAACGCTTCTAAGTTGTCTACCTTTTGAGGAGTAGAAATAGAGGTTAGTCTGGTTTGTTACCACGATATTATTGCCTGCACTCTCAAGCGAAATAACCTCGCCCGAAGGAAGCGACAGGGGGAAGCCCTCTTCACCTGTTCCTTTACCGAAGGAACTTCCCAGCCAGTTTGAAATAGCCTCAGGGGAAAGCGCCTCTCTATTTATAAAAATTATGACGGCAAGGCTTAGAAGTATTACCAAAATCGCAATTCTGCGGACTGTTTTTGCCTTACGCTTTTTTTGCATTTCTTTTCGAATTTCACGAATTTCCGCCAAGCCTTACGCCTCCTTTTTTTCATTTTTAAACGGGTCTTCCTGGTATATCACCCTATTAAGACAAAGCCCCTGCGGCTGAGCCGTCGGACCCGCTTTGCCTCTATCCATACTGTCGATTATCTTTGAAATGTCATTTGGGTCTATCTTCCCCTCCGCAACAAACAAAAGGGTTCCGACCATAATTCTTACCATATTATAGAGAAATCCGTCGGCTCTGAAGGTGAAAACGACATCCTCACCGATTCTTTCAACGCTCGCGGATTTTATCTCACGAACGTGACTTTTGGCGCCGTCATGCATTGAGCAGAACGCCGAAAAATCATGTTTTCCCAAAAAGCCCTGCGCCGCGCGGTTTAAAAGCTCGGCATCAAGGTCCACTATACCGTAGCGGTAGACTCTGCCCTCGCTAAAAGGGTCTTTCTGCTTTGAGTTTCGGACGGTGTACCTATATTCTTTTTCAGTTGTGCAATAACGCGCGTGAAAATTATCGTCCACCTCGACACAGTCCAATACCGCAATATCGTCGGGCAAAAAATGGTTGAGCGCACCCTTAAGTTTAAAGGGGGTTATGGGGTTTTCGGTCTTAAAATTAAAGACATATTCCTTTGCCGAAACAGCAGTATCTGTACGGCTACAACCGAAAATAACTATTTCTTCTGAAAGGATTGTAAACAGCGCCTCCTCAATTATCTGCTGTATTGTCAAGGCGTTTTGCTGGCGCTGGAATCCGTGATACGCGCCGCCCAGAAAACTTATTTTTACTGCAATATTTCGTTTTTGCACGGCCGTTCACTTCCTTTTAGATAATATTAGGGGTATAAAATCCAAGCACTATAATTCCTGCTGTTAAGACAATCATTACAAAAAGTGCCACAAAATCGCGCGGGGCACATTTAAGGCTCTTCATTCTCGTTCTGCCGATTCCGTTATGATAGCATCTGCTTTCCATAGCGGTTGCAAGTTCATTTGCTCTTTTTATAGATGAAACGAAAAGCGGAATTAAAATCGGCATAAGTGCCTTTACTCTGCGAATGAGATTGCCGCTCTCAAAATCCGCTCCCCTCGCCTTTTGCGCCGACATAATCTTATTGGTTTCCTCAATAAGAGTCGGAATAAAGCGAAGCGCAATGGTCATCATCATTGCAAGTTCGTGAACGGGGAATTTAATAAACTTTAAGGGCGAGAGCAGGCTCTCAATGGCATCGGTAAGTTCTATCGACGAGGTTGTGTAGGTTAAAACCGATGTGCCCGCAATAATGCACAAAATCCTCACCGACATAAATGCCGCCATATAAATTCCCTCAAGGGTTATCTTAAACGCCCAAAAACTTACAAGCACAGTTTCTCCGCTATAGAAAAGTAGATTGAAAACTGTCATAAAAATCACTATCGGAATGATAGGTTTTATGGTTTTAAAGAGCATTTTAAGGGGAATTTTCGAAATAAGATAGCACGCCAAAACAAACACCACATTGATAGCAAGCGCTATGGCACTATCTGCGCAAAAGAGCATTACCACAAAAAGAATGGTAAGCACTATTTTAAATCTTGGGTCAAGCCTATGCACCAGCGAATTTGATGGGTACATCTGACCGATTGTTATATCCGAAAGCATCAGCGCGCGCCCCCTTTCCTCTTAAGCGAAAGGATTGCGTCTGCCGCCTGCTCGGCGGTGTAGACATTATCGGGCAGGTCATAGCCCGCGGCGATGAGTCTATGGAAAAGTTTTGTGATTGGGGGAACCGAGAGACCTATTTTCTCAAGTTCTTCCGCCTTTTTGAAAAGTTCATCAGCGCCGCCGTCAAAAACAAGTTTTCCATGATCTAAAACAAGCACCTTATCGGCATATCGCGCCGCAGTTTCCATCGAGTGCGAAACTATCACAACTGTACTGCCCGTTTTTTCCCTGTACTCCTCGATAAGCCTCATGACCCTCTCTCTGCCTTTGGGGTCAAGCCCTGCGGCAGGCTCATCCAGAACGAGCACCTCGGGACTCATGGCGATAACGCCCGCAATGGCAACTCTGCGCTTTTGTCCGCCCGAGAGTTCAAAGGGAGATTTTTTTAGAAGTTCGGGGCGAATTTCAAGCGCCTTTGCCGCCTCTATTACCCTTTCATTGACTTGCTCGGGAGAAAGCCCCATATTCTTAGGGCCGAAGGCTATATCGTCATAAACCGTTTCCTCGAAGAGCTGATACTCGGGGTACTGGAAAACAAGACCAACTTTAAATCTCGCGTTCTTAAGGTTGTAACCCTTTTTAAAGATGTCCTCGCCGTCTAAAAAGACGCTTCCGCTCTCGGGTTTTACAAGTCCGTTAAGATGCGAAACCAGAGTTGATTTACCGCTTCCCGTATGTCCGATTATGGCGACAAACTGTCCCTTTTCTATTTCAAAATTAATGCTATCCAAGGCAACCTTTTCAAATGGGGTGCCCCTTAGGTAGCAATATGTCAAATCACTGACCTTAATAACTGACACTGCGTTTCCTCCAAAATGACCTATTTCTCGAGAATTTTCAGTAGCGCCTCATACGCCTGATCCTGTAAAATAATGTCATCCTTAATATCTAATCCGTTTTCCCGAAGTTGCTGACACAATTTTGTGACTGCGGGAACATCAAGTCCGATTTTGAGAAGTTGTTCTCTTTTCTTAAATACCTCGCAGGGCTTGCCGTCGTCAAAAACTACGCCATCATTCATAACAACAACTCTATCGCACTGCGCCGCCTCATCCATAAAATGAGTTATGAGCACAACGGTTATTCCTTTTTCACGATTGAGCCTTGTAATAGTTTCCATGACCTGCGCTCTGCCCTTAGGGTCGAGCATGGCGGTCGGCTCGTCGAGTACGATACATTTAGGGCTCATTGCAAGCACGCCTGCAATGGCAACCCTCTGCTTTTGACCGCCCGAGAGTTTATGCGGCTGGTGCTTTCTGTGCTCATACATTCCAACTGCTTTTAGCGCTTCATCAACTCGCTCTCTGATCTCGCTCGGCTCTACGCCGAGGTTTTCGAGCGCAAAGGCTACGTCCTCTTCAACTATCGTTGCGACTATCTGATTATCGGGATTTTGGAAAACCATTCCGATGCGGCTGCGAAGCTTAAAAATTCTCTCTTCGTCACGGGTGTTGATTTCGTCCACCCATACGTCGCCCTCGTTTGCCAAAAAGATACCGTTTAGGTGCTTGGCTAAGGTTGACTTTCCGCTTCCGTTATGGCCCAAAATTGCGACAAACTCGCCTTCGCCGATTTCTAAGTTAACACCCTTTAGCGCCTGCGCTCTTTCCTCGCCCTCGCCGTAACTGTAGCAAAGGTTTTCAATCTTAATAAAAGGTTTGTTCATTTTGTTTCCTTCTTTATTTTTGCATCCATATAGATGTGTTGCCGCAAGGCAGACACTGACCTGTTTTCTCGACCATTATGCCGATTTCATCGCAAAGGTACTCGCCCTTTCGCTCTTTTCCGACCGTCTGGCTTAAAACATATTTCATAACCGACGAGGTAAGCCCCGAGGTGTAAGAATTTATGCAGAAGAATAAGGGATTGTCGCTTAAAACACCCGAGCAAAGTTTTACCAAATCGAAAACCTGCTCCTCAAGTTGCCAGACTTCGCCCGAGGGACCTCTACCGTACGAGGGCGGGTCCATAATGATGGCATCATATCTTCTGCCGCGGCGGATTTCCCTTTCAACAAACTTTTTGCAGTCGTCAACTATCCACCTTATCGGTTTATCCGAAAGACCCGACATTTCGGCATTCTCTCTCGCCCACTGCACCATGCCTTTTGAGGCATCAACATGGCAGACACTCGCGCCCGCTTTTGCGCAGGCAAGAGTTGCGCCGCCTGTGTAGGCAAAGAGGTTTAAAACCGAAATTTCGCGGCCTGCATTTGAGATTATCTCGCTAAAGAAATCCCAGTTAACCGCCTGTTCGGGAAAAACACCTGTATGTTTAAAACCGGTTGGTCTTACAATCATTTTAATGTCGCCGAAATTAACAGTCCAACTCTCGCTTGTCTTGTTGTAAGTTTCCCAATGTCCGCCGCCCTTATTTGAGCGGATATAACGTGCATCGGCAGTATCCCAAGCGGCGTCTTTCTCGGTTTTCCATATTATCTGCGGATCGGGTCTTATGAGGGTAACATCACCCCATTTTTCGAGCCTTTCACCGCTTGATGTGTCTAAAAGTCTATATTCACTGTTACCACAGTAGTATCTCATAGTTTCTCCTATTTTTTAAAAAGTAATCTGGTCGCCGCCGTTTTGATTCAGTTTGAGTCCCAGATGCTCATATCCGAGCGCCGTTACGCATCTGCCTCTCGGGGTGCGGCTTAAAAATCCTATCTGCATAAGGTAAGGCTCGTAAACATCCTCAAGGGTTACGGTTTCTTCACCGATTGCGGCGGCGAGGGTTTCAAGTCCGACAGGGCCGCCGTTATAACCCTTTATAATGGTTTCAAGCATTCTCCTATCGATGCTATCAAGACCCATCTCATCAATCTCAAGTCTCAGTAGCGCTTTATCGGCAATCTCTCTTGTGATGTTGCCGTTTCCTATAACCTGCGCAAAGTCGCGCACGCGCTTAAGTAGGCGGTTAGCGATTCTCGGAGTACCTCGACTGCGGCGGGCTATCTCATAAGCGCCTTCGTCCTCGCAGTCAATATTAAGAAGCCGAGCCGAGCGTTTAATAATTTTTGAAAGTTCCTCAGGGGTGTACATTTCAAGCCTTAAAATAACGCCGAATCTATCACGAAGGGGAGCTGAAAGCTGACCCGCTCTTGTGGTGGCACCAACTAATGTAAACTTCTTTAAATCGAGCCTTATCGAGCGCGCCGAAGGTCCCTTTCCGATGATTATATCAAGGGCAAAATCTTCCATTGCGGGATATAAAATCTCCTCGACCGCGCGCGAAAGCCTATGAATCTCGTCGATAAAGAGAATGTCGCCTTCCTCAAGTCCTGTTAAAAGTGCGGCAAGGTCGCCCGGTTTTTCTATGGCAGGTCCGCTTGTAACGCGGATGTTTACATTCATCTCATTCGCAACGATTCCTGCAAGGGTAGTTTTACCAAGTCCCGGAGGGCCGTATAAAAGCACATGGTCAAGGCTCTCTCTTCTGCCTCTTGCGGCGTCTATATATATTTTTAGGTTTTCCTTTGCTTTTTCCTGACCGATATATTCGGAAAGGGTTTTAGGACGAAGTGAAACCTCGGTTTCGCCATCTTCAAACGAAACTTCGGGCATAACAATTCGCTCGTCAAGCGTCATCTCGAAATCTTCTAACGGCATATTTCACTTCCTCCTTTTCTACATTCTTGCAAGTTTTCTAAGCGCCGCTCTTATCATATCGTCGGCAGACTGCGAGGGGTCTACGCCGCCGAGAGCGGTCAGTGCCTCGCTTCTGCTATATCCGAGGGCTACAAGGGCGCTGATTGCCTGGGAAATGTTGTCACTTCCCACAGTCATTTCGCTATTGCTGCTAAATATATCGCTCGGCGCCGAAACAATACCGCCCGGAAGCTGTTTTGAGGCCTTGTCCTTAAGCTCTAAAACAATTCTCTGGGCAAGTTTGGGACCTACGCCCTGCGCCTTGGTTATCATTTTGGCATCACCCGATGCAATGTACAAAATTAGTTTATCGGGGGTAAACTCGTTTAAGATGGCAAGGGCGGCCTTGGGGCCTACGCCCGAAACCGAAATAAGCATCTTGAAAAGTTCAAGCTCGTCGGTTGTAGCAAATCCGAAAAGGTCGAGCGCGTTTTCGGTTATGTGCATATAGGTAAAGAGAGTAACGGTATCGCCCGAAAGTTTAGATAAGGTTTGGTTGGTGGTCTGGCAGGCGTATCCCACGCCCGCACACTCTACAACTGCGACAGAGTTCTGGCGGTGAATAAGTCTACCGGTTAAACTGTATATCATAACTTATCTCTCCTTTAAACCGAAAATTTGGGACGAGCCGCTATGCGCATGGCATATCGCTACGGCGAGTGCATCGGCAGTATCATCGGGTTTGGGGACTTCCTTAAGTTTAAGTAGCTGGCGGGTCATTTCCATAACCTGCTTTTTCTCGGCTTGTCCATAGCCGACAACAGCGAGTTTTACCTGAATGGGCGTGTACTCAAAAATATCAATATTTCGCTTTGCCGCCTCGCACACTATAACGCCTCGCGCCTGCGCAACATCGATGGCGGTTGTGGTGTTGGTGTTAAAGTAAAGTTTTTCTATCGAAACGGCTTGCGGGCGGTACTTATCCAGCACCGCGCCTATCTTTTGGCTTATCTTAAGCAGTCTCTGAGGGAAGGGCTCGCCCGCCTTGGTGGTGATTGCGCCGAAGGCTACGGGGGTCAATCTGCCGCTTGTAATATCAACTATTCCCCAGCCGACTATAGCGTACCCGGGGTCTATTCCAAGAACCAGCATTTTGCTCCCTCCTTCGCGCTTTTTGTGGGTATATTTACCCGATTTTAATTCACATTACATTATAGCATAAAACCTTACCGATGTCTATATTTTTTAGAGGTTATTTGTTGCATTTTTATGAATTTTTACGCGCCCACTCCAGAACAAAAAATCGCTCTCAAAATGAGAGCGATTTGCTTTAATTTTCTTCCTTTTCCCCAAACTTTATAAACTCCATTTCAGCCTGTTGCTGTGCAAGCGCCAGAAGCCACATTGTTTCCTCATCACCCTTATCCCGAAGTTTTTCGATTGCCTTTGCAACGGCATCAAATAATATTAGATAAGGTTTTCTATATTCATTCATATTTACACCCCTTTCCTTATTATATTATAGGTCAATTTCACCCTATTTTCAATAGGGAAATTTGCCATAATATTTTTGGGTGATAAAAATGAGCAGATTAAAAGAATTGAGAAAAGCAAAAGGTTATACACAGGTCAAAATCAGCATGATTACAGGCATTGACCAAAGCGACTATTCAAAAATCGAAAGTGGAAAGCGATATTTAACATTTGAACAATGCAGAAAACTCGCCATTGCTCTTGATACGAGCATGGATTATTTGGCAGGTTTAACAGATGAAAAGAAACCGTATCCCCGTAACAAATAGTCGTGCAAAACGGAACATTTCCCAAGAGAAAACACACCCGATTAAAAAAGTACGATTATAGTCAAAACGGCGCATATTTTATAACGATTTGTACCCACAATAAACAATGTATATTGGGTAAAATCGTAGGGGGCGGCGCCCTCGACGCCCCGCGGGTCAAATTGACTGAAACAGGAAAAATCGCAGAAAAAAATATTTTATCAACCAATAATATTTCAAATATATCTGTCGATAAATACATAATAATGCCTAATCATATTCATTTAATTTTAATAGTAGACAGCATTAACGGGACGTCGTGGGCGCCGTCCCCTACAAATAATAAAATATCACACGCAATCTCAACATTTAAAAGATTCGTAAATAAAGAGGCGGGGTTAGTGTTTTTCAGCGCTCCTTCCACGACCACATTATAAGAGGTGAGGAAGATTATCTTAAGATTTGGCAGTACATAGACAGTAATGCCGAGAAGTGGGAACAGGATTGTTTTTATATAGAGTAGCAAAAAAGCGAGTGCACAAATGTGCACTCGCCTTTTGTATGAAATCGTTATTTTAAGAGAAAATCTAAAAATTAGAACTGGCTTCTCTTTGTATAATGAGTGTGGAGAATCTCGTGGGCCTTATGGCTGCCGGGCTTACCAAGGAACTCTTTATAAAGCTCCATAACGGCAGGGTTATCGTGTGACTTACGAAGATCCATATTCTCATCAATATTATAAAGAACTGCGGCTCTCTTGGAGCGGAGATCTGTAAAGCTTCTTACATAAGAAGACTGAGTGGGCTGTCCGCCGCCGTTTACACAGCCGCCGGGGCAAGCCATGATCTCAACAAAGTGGTAATTAGCCTTACCCTCGCGAATGAGATCAAGAAGCTTTCTTGCATTGCCGAGTCCGGATGCAACTGCAACCTTAAACTCTGTGCCTGCAACGGTATAAGAAGCCTCTTTGATACCCTCGATACCACGAACATCGCTAAACTCGAGCTTAGAGAGAGTTTCGCCTGTAAGGGTTTCAACTGCGGTTCTGAGAGCAGCTTCCATAACACCACCGGTAGCGCCGAAGATAACGCCTGCACCGGTCGAGGTTCCGAGAGGAGCATCAAACTCTTCATCTGCAAGTTCGGTAAACTTAATGCCTGCGCGCTCAATCATTCTGCCCAGTTCACGGGTTGTAAGAGCGATATCAACATCGGGAACGCCGGCAGCGCTCTGTCCGTCACGACCGCACTCAAACTTCTTAGCGGTACAGGGCATAATGCTTACTACAACGATATCCTTAGGATCAAGACCCATCTTCTCAGCATACCATGTCTTTGCTACTGCGCCGAACATCTGCTGGGGAGATTTACAGCTTGAAAGGTTATCGATAAAGTCGGGATAGTAATGCTCGCAGAACTTAACCCAACCGGGTGAACAAGAGGTGATAAGGGGAAGTTTTCCGCCATTTTGAACTCTTTCGATAAGCTCGTTTGCTTCCTCAAGAATTGTAAGGTCAGCCGAGAAATCGGTGTCGAAAACGCCTGCAAAGCCGAGACGTCTTAAAGCGGCAACCATCTTGCCCTCAACATTTGTTCCAACGGGCATACCGAAGCACTCACCGAGAGTTGCACGGATGGAGGGAGCGGTGTTAACGATAACGTGCTTAGAGCTGTCACTGAGAGCCGCCCAAACCTTATCGGTATCGTCCTTCTCATAAAGCGCACCAACGGGGCAAGCTACGATACACTGACCGCAGGATACGCAAGCAACCTCATTAAGATCTTGATCAAATGCGCAGCCAATGTGGGACATGAATCCTCTGTCATTTGCGCCTATAACACCGATGCCCTGAACATTTGTACAAGCACCTACGCAACGGCGGCAAAGGATACATTTATTATTATCACGGATCATGTGGGGAGCGCTGTCATCAATATCGTAATTGATAACGCCGCCCTTGAAGTAATCAACATCATCTACACCGTAGTCGCGGCAAAGTTTCTGAAGTTCACAATCGGTACTGCGGGGACAAGAGAGACATCTCTTATCGTGATTTGAGAGAATAAGCTCGAGAGTAAGTTTTCTCGAATTCATAACTTTAGGAGTATTTGTGAAAATCTCCATTCCCTCATTGATGGGGCTTACGCAAGCGGTAACAAGACCTCTTGCACCCTTAACTTCAACAAGACACATACGGCAAGCGCCAATCTCGTTTACGTCTTTTAAATAGCAAAGTGTAGGAATTTCAATTCCGACGCTCTGAGCAGCCTCAAGAACTGTCATACCCTTAGGCACACTGTAAGGCATGCCATTGATTTGAATATTTACTTTCTCCATTTTTGGCACCCCTTTCCTTATTTCTTATAGATTGCGCCGAACTTACATTTTTCCATACAAGCTCCGCACTTGATACATTTTGTAGTGTCGATAACGTGGGGCTCTTTAACGGTTCCGCTGATTGCGCCAACAGGGCAAACACGCGAACAAAGAGTACATCCCTTACACTTATCAGCATCGATAACATAGGAAAGAAGTTTCTTACACACGCCTGCGGGGCACTTCTTATCTACGATATGAGCAAGATATTCTTCTCTGAAGAATTTGAGGGTTGAAAGAACGGGGTTGGGAGCGGTCTGACCGAGTGCGCAAAGCGAATTTGCCTTGATGTACTCACAGAGCTCTTCCATTCTATCGAGGTCTTCCATTGTTCCCTCACCGTTGCAGATCTTCTCGAGGATTTCAAGAAGTCTCTTTGTACCAACGCGGCAGGGTGTACATTTACCGCAGGACTCATCAACGGTAAACTCGAGGAAGAATTTAGCAATATCAACCATACAGGTATCTTCGTCCATAACGATAAGTCCGCCCGAACCCATCATACAACCGATAGCTGTAAGGTTATCGTAGTCGATAGGAGTATCGATAAGCGAAGCGGGGATACATCCGCCGGAAGGACCACCTGTCTGAGCAGCCTTGAACTTCTTACCGTTAGGAATACCGCCGCCGATATTATCGATAATATCGCGAAGGGTTGTACCCATAGGAATCTCAACAAGACCTGTATTCTTGATCTTTCCGCCGAGAGCAAATACCTTTGTTCCCTTGGATCTCTCTGTACCCATAGATGCAAACCAATCAGCACCCTTTAAGATGATCTGAGGAATGTTTGCAAAGGTCTCAACGTTGTTTTCAACGGTGGGGCAACCCCAAAGACCCTTAACTGCGGGATAAGGAGGACGGGGACGAGGCTCACCTCTATGACCCTCGATAGAGGTCATAAGCGCGGTTTCCTCACCGCAAACGAATGCGCCTGCACCGAGACGGATTTCAAGGTCAAAATTAAAGCCTGTTCCGAAAATATCTTTACCTAAAAGACCGTAAGCGCGAGCATCCTCAATAGCCTTCTGAAGTCTCTTTACAGCGATGGGGTACTCTGCACGAACGTAAACATAACCCTGGTCTGCACCTACTGCATAGCCGCAGATAGCCATTGCCTCGATAAGACAGTGGGGGTCGCCCTCGAGAACCGAACGGTCCATGAATGCGCCCGGGTCACCCTCGTCGGCGTTACAGCAGACGTATTTCTGGTCTGCGTCGGGAACGAGAACTCTTGCGAGCTCCCATTTCTTACCTGTGGGGAAGCCTGC
>JAZQLL010000014.1:0-2853 GCA_045542675.1 Oscillospiraceae bacterium | reverse complement strand
ATCCTTGCCATCGGTAGTAACGGTAATACATCCGTTTATATCTGTTCTGTAAACCTCGGCACCGATCTGGTTTAGGACATTGATAGTTTCATCGCTCGGGTGATTGTACTCGTTTCCTGCGCCGACCTGTATAATCGCATAGTCGGGCGAAACTGCTTGTATAAACTTCTTAGAAGAAGAGGTATCACTGCCGTGATGTCCTACTTTGAGCACATCCGCATCAAGACGCGCGCCGCTGCTTACTAAATCGCCCTCGGGTTTAGTCTCGGCATCGCCGGTAAATAGGAACGACGTTTCTCCGAAATCAAAGCGAGCAACTATCGACATATTATTCTGGTCGCTGTATTCCTTTGTGGGACCTAAAATAGTCAGTTTGCCTTCTCCTATGTCAAAAGACTTTTTAGGCTCTGCGGCAATTATATTTACATCATTTTGGAGAATTGCCTTTAAAAGATCGGTGTATGTTTTGGTATCAGGGATGAGTTTTTCGGGCAAATCACAGAGAATAATGTTTTGGGTTTCAATCGAGTTTATAACTGTGTCAAGTCCGCCGATGTGGTCGGAATGAGCGTGCGTGCCGATAACATAATCAAGGCGGCTTACGCCCAACTGATTTAGCTTAGCGACAACCTCGTCACCCATATTGTTCTCGCCCGCGTCGATAAGAATGTTTTCGCCGCCGCAGGAGATAAGGGTGCTGTCGCCCTGACCTACATCAATGTATGTTACAACACATTGACCTTCGGGGAGTTTGCTCGGCTCACCCTTAAAATTTCCAAATAAATCGGTGTAATTGTAAAGATAAACTCCTAAAAGTACAACCGCAACTATAACTGTAATAAAGGAACGAAGTTTGCGTTTTAAAGGGTTTCTCAAAATTAGTCGCTCTCTCTCATATTCATTTCAACCCACTGCTCGTGAGTGATGAGTACTTCTCTGGGTTTACTGCCCATATATCCGCTGACTATTCCGCGCTCTTCCATCTCGTCAACAAGACGAGCGGCACGGGCATAACCGACCTTGAGTTTTCTCTGAAGCAGGGAAGTGGAAGCCTGACCGTTTTCTATAACGCACTCAATTGCATCACGAAGTAAGGGATCGGTCTCGTCACCGCCGTCGGTCTCGGGAACATCATCTCTGCCTTGACCTTTGTCGCGAACTGCCTGCTTTTCAATCTCGTCGATAACCTGCTGGTCATACTCGGCGGATTCGTTTTCCTTTATGTAGGAAACAACATCATTGATTTCCTTCTCGCTTACAAAGCAACCCTGAACTCTGAGCATTCTGTCCGAGCCGTAGGGTTTAAAGAGCATATCGCCGCGTCCTAAAAGTGCCTCGGCGCCGCTGGAATCAATAATCGTTCTTGAGTCAATCTGCGATGAAACTGTAAGGGCAATTCGGCTATTAATGTTAGCCTTAATAGTACCTGTAATAACATTAACCGAGGGACGCTGTGTAGCAATAACAAGGTGGATGCCCGCCGCACGACCCTTTTGCGCAAGACGGCAAACATAGGTTTCAACATCACCGGGTGCAGTCATCATAAGGTCTGCAAACTCGTCAATCATAATCACGATTTGGGGCATGTGCGCAAGCGACTCGTTCTTTTCTGCAAGCTTGTTAAAAGAAGAAAGTTCCTTAACCGAGTGCTCAGCAAAAAGTTTGTAGCGGTTTTCCATCTCGGAAACCGCCCAACCGAGCGCACCTGCCGCCTTTTTAGGATCGGTTACAACAGGAACAAGCAGATGGGGAATGCCGTTGTAGACATTAAATTCAACCATCTTAGGATCAATAAGCAGGAATCTTACATCGGCAGGGGAAGATTTGTAGAGCATACTGATTATGATGCTGTTTGTACAAACCGATTTACCCGAACCGGTACTACCTGCTATGAGAAGGTGGGGCATTTTTGCAAGATCGGTTGTGATTATATTGCCTGCAATATCCTTACCGAGCGCAAATTCAAGGTGATTTTTTGACTCCTTGAATTTCTGAGAAGAGAGTATCTCTCTGAGGGTAACAGGACTTACAACACTGTTGGGAACCTCGATGCCTACCGCCGCTTTGTTGGGGATAGGGGCCTCAATTCTGACCTTGGTGGCGGCAAGATTTAAGGCAATATCATTTGAAAGTTGAGTGATTTTGCTAATTCGAACACCCGCCGAGGGTTGCAGTTCGTATCTTGTAACTGCAGGACCGCGTACCGCACCGAGAAGTCTTGTCTTTACGCCGAAACTTGAAAGTGTGTCCATGAGTATTTCGGCGTTTTGTTGCATTTCGCTCTCGGTATCGCTCTGGCGCTGGATTTTAGGCGCCTTTAAGAGCGTAATCGGGGGATAGGTGTAAACTCTGTTTTCAGCGCCCGTAGAATATAGGGCAGTCTTGTCTAAATCGCTTATATCGCCTGAGGGAACTGCATTTTCGCTCTTTTGTTCCTCTGTTTCGGGCTTTTCAAATAAATCGTCTATTCTGATCTGAACGGGCTCTTCCTCTACTCCTGCCTCACCCTCGGGAACAATATCATCCATATTTTCCTCGCCCAAGAGTTTCTGCTTAGCGCGCTTGATCTTGTCTTTTTTGGACTTAGGTTCGTCAATCTCTTCATCAATGGTTTTAACCGAGGTAACGGGATGTTCGGGCGCATCTGGACCAAGTGCAATGTCAATATCGCGCTCATCACCGTCTTCCTGCTCCTCATCCTCATCTTCTTCATTAGCCTCAAGCTGTTCCTCGTATGCCTTTTCAATCTGCTCAACAGGTTTTCTGATGGTCTTTTTGCAGAATTTTATGACATCAACCATAGTTACACCAAAGGTGATGAAAAGGAATATTACTATAACAATGCAGATAACG
>JAZQLL010000013.1:0-3871 GCA_045542675.1 Oscillospiraceae bacterium | reverse complement strand
ATATTTTTATGTCTAATCGAGGGGACTTGAAGCCTAAGAGGGCATTTGCGTAAAGAAAAACAGTCCGGGGGACTGTTTTTTAGCAAATGGTGCGTCAGTTTTTGCGAAAGCAAAAACAAGCAGACAAGACGCGAAGCGGCTGTGTCCCTTCATCCGCACCAAAATAAAAGGCACCCATTTGGGTGCCTTTTATTTTTGCGCATATATCAAAGGGATTTGAACACTAATGGATATTTCTTAGTAGTTCATTCTTAATCTGGAATGCGGCTAAGTTTAAAATATAACTGCTTAAACCTTTCGGTGTCCCTTACATTGTTACAGTAATCTTGTTCAACAAAATTGCATGCTTCAAGAGTTGAAGTGTGGTAAAACATCAGAAAATATGGTATTAATGTATGGTTATTATTAGTAATTGTTTTTACGAGAGATTCTGCTGAATATCCGGAAACCTTTGTTATAGTCATGTCACCAAATAAAGCTTTGGAGCCGACAGACATCTTTCGCCCATCGGGAATATTGTCCCAGACTCTATACATATTGACGGCCTCTTCAAACAGCTCAAAACCTTTTTCGTTTTCATCGAGAGCAAAGTATGCTCCTGCGGCTTTTAGGCAGTAATGTGCATAAAGTCCGCCAAACGCCTCGGGGACTGTTTCATCATCTGAGATGCTTTTAAGAATTCTCATTTTGCCAAGCATAACCTCAGGTGTGCGCGGATAGTTATTCAGTTCTCTTGCATAGTTTCTGCCGATAAAGTGCAGAAATGTTATCAAGTTATTTGAGTTAAGACATTCATTATATTTTTGGGTATCATTTCGCTTGCGAAATCGTTCTTCCAAACACTCATTTTGACACATATCGTACAACCAGGTGTTTTTCATATTCCACTTCTCTAATTCATCTTCGGGGCATACAATAGTCATAATATTGAAGGCTCTTTGACGTATGAACTCATCTGTACATTCATCAATAATTTTTTGACAAACTTCGTTTAGAAGAGGATATTCACTTTCCCAAAGCTCTTCGCAAGTTTCAATTGTCTCTATGAGATTATTACAAACATATTCGTTGTGAGGGTATTTTTTGTAATATTCCTTACAAAGATTCAATTTTTTCTCACCCTCTAATTTCATACATTTTTCTGAAAAAGAGGATATATCAGCTTTTCTGCTTGCTTCGTCATTACCTATTAGTTCGTCTACAGAAATTTTGAAAAAGTTTGCGATTGCAGGAAGCATAGTTATATCGGGATAACCTCCGCGCTCCCAATTTGAAACCGCCTGAGCTGAGACTGATAATGCTGTCGATAGTTCTTCTTGCGTGAGTTTAAGTTTTCTTCTCTCTCTGAGTATGACTTCTGAAATTTTTAATTCTGACATGATTTTTCCTCCATTTTTTTTGGCGCACACCTTTTTATGTCATTATAATATCATTTTCACGACAAAAAAACAATAACCGCGCGCTTTACCTAACTCAAGCAAAACTTGAATAAAACAATTAATACTTTAAATGGCGCCGATTGGGATGAAGTCTTGCTCTTTTTATTTTGTGGTGATATAATAAATGTATATTTATTATGGAAGTGAAAATATGTTCAATTTTTTTGCAAACAGTGAGAGTAAAAGCGGCGGCGTCTACAAGATAGAGGGTGCCGATTTTAATCATATAAAAAATGTCTTGCGCCTGAAAGAAGGCGACGAAATACTCATAAGTTGCGAGGGCAAAAGTGACCTTTGCGCTATTGCCGATTTTGGCGAGGGGTTTGTTACCGCCGAAATTTTAGAAGAAGACTTTCAGAGCACCGAACTTAACACAAAAATCTATCTTTTCCAGGGTCTGCCTAAGGGCGACAAGATGGAACTTATCATTCAAAAGGCGGTTGAGCTCGGCGTTTTTGCGCTTGTTCCCGTTGAGATGGCAAGATGCGTTGTAAAACTCGATGCAAAGAAAAAGAAGTCAAAAAAAGAGCGCTGGCAGGCGATAGCCGAGAGCGCCGCCAAGCAGAGCAAAAGAAACGTTATTCCCGAGGTTTTTGAGCCGATGTCTTACGATTCGGCGCTTAAAATGGCGAGCGAACTTGATTTAATGCTCGTGCCTTATGAAAACGAGCGTGGTATGCTCGGCACAAAAGAGGAACTTTTAAAACTTAAAACCGCAAAATCGGTCGGCATTTTTATCGGCGCCGAAGGCGGTTTTGACGAGGCGGAAATAGACAAAGCACTTAAATCTGGTGGCAAAACTGTTTCACTCGGCAAAAGAATTCTTCGCACCGAAACCGCGGCAATAACTGCGCTTTCAATGTGTATGCTATACATCGAAATAAATGACGAGGCAAAATAAATGAAACAACTCCCTGAAAAATACATAGAAAGAATGAAGAAACTGCTCGGCGAGGAATACGCTCAGTATGAGAAGGCTCTTTCCGAGCCGCCCGTCAGGGCATTTCGGGTAAACCTCGAGAAAATTTCCCTCACCGACTTTGAGAAACTCGACGTTTTCAGCTGCGGTAAAATACCCTATGTGCAAAACGGATTTTACACCGAGTTTGAGAAAATCGGCAACCACCCATATCACCACGCGGGCCTCATCTATGTGCAGGAGCCGGGCGCTATGGCGCCCGCCGAGTGCATCGATATACAGCCCGA
Source organism: Oscillospiraceae bacterium (assembly GCA_045542675.1). Taxonomy (GTDB): domain Bacteria; phylum Bacillota; class Clostridia; order Oscillospirales; family Ruminococcaceae; genus SIG578. Next base: position 1,226 of record JAZQLL010000013.1, on the reverse strand, counting down.
CTGGAAGGTGCTTGATATGTGCGCCGCGCCCGGCGGAAAAAGCACGCAACTAAAAAATAAACTCGGCGAAAACGGTGTGCTCGTTTCAAACGAGATAATCCCCTCAAGATGCAAAATCCTAACCGGCAACATCGAGCGTCTCGGACTTAAAAACTGTGTCACCACCTGTATGGATACCGCTAAACTTGCCCGCACATTTCCCGATACCTTCGACTTAATTATGGTTGATGCGCCCTGCTCGGGCGAGGGAATGATGCGCAAAGAGGATGCGGCTGTCGATGAGTGGAGCGAGGAAAATGTTTTGATGTGCGCCGAGCGCCAAAAGGAGATTTTAGAAAACGCCGCGGCGTGTCTCAGTGGCGGCGGATATATAGTCTATGCCACCTGCACATTTTCTTTAGAAGAAAACGAAATGGTGATAGATGATTTCCTTAAAAGGCACAGCGAATTTGAGATAATCCCCGTAAAAAAAGAGGTGCAGGACGCGACTTGTGACGGCATTTTCTTCCCAAATTGCGAGTGCCAAAACATTAGATTTGCAAGGCGCTTTTATCCCCACAAATCAAGGGGAGAGGGGCAGTTTATGGCGGTGTTGCACCATAAGGGCGAAAAGATAAATGCCTTCGCAAAACGCGAAAAAACGCCCAAAATAGACGATTCAGTCTATAAGTTTTTAGACGATACTCTTATCGAGTATGAGCGCGAAAACGTGCGCCTTTACAACGGCAATATAGTCTATTTTACGCCTGATTTTGCTGTGCCCGAAAAGGCGGCGTTCTGCCTCGGCGTAACCATTGGAGAACCTTGCAAAAATTACATAAAACCGCACCACCAGTTTTTTTCGGCGTTCGGCAGAAACTTTAAAAATAAAATAGAACTTACTGCCTCGGACGAAAGGACTGCAAAATATCTTCATGGCGAGGAGATTGAAGTAAACAATGCAAACGGCTTTGCGGCGGTGCTTATAGATGGTGCATCGGTTGGCGGCGCAAAGGTAGTCGGTGGCAGGGCAAAAAATCATTACCCTAAGGGACTTAGAAAATAAAAATCATTACCCGAAAAGAAATTTTCTTTTCGGGTAATATCTTCTTATTTTCTAAGCCCTTTGGGGTAATGATTTTTTGCCCTGCCGCCGACTATTTTAGCACCGCCAACCGCTGCACCATCTATAATCACAGCCGCCCAGCCGTTTTCAAGGTTTGCCTCTATTTCCTCGCCGTGCAGAT
>JAZQLL010000012.1:0-2319 GCA_045542675.1 Oscillospiraceae bacterium | reverse complement strand
TGCGGCGGCGATGGTATCGGTCCTATCATTGTAGATGAGGCAAAGAGAGTTCTGGACTTTGTCTTAAAGCAAGAAATCGAATCTGGTAAGGTTGAAATCCGCAATATCGAGGGTCTTACCATTGAAAACCGCCTCGAGCAGAACGTTCCCGTACCTCTTGATACCTTGAATGCAATCAAAGAGTGCGATGTCCTTTTAAAAGGACCTACAACAACCCCAAAAGGTGGAACTATGGAAAGTGCCAACGTAGCGCTTCGCCGTGAACTTGACCTTTATGCGAATGTTCGCCCCGTTTGCGTTCCCGAGGAGAATATCGATTGGATCTTCTATAGAGAAAATACCGAGGGCGAGTATGTCCTCGGCTCAAAGGGAATCGAAATTTCGGATAAGCTTGCAATGGACTTTAAGGTTACTACAGATTTAGGTACCAAGAGAATCGCAAGAGCGGCTTTTGAGTATGCTAAAAATAACGGCAAAACCGAGGTTTCCATCGTAACTAAAGCAAACATTATGAAAAAGACCGATGGTAAGTTTACCGCACTTTGCCATGAGGTTGCAAAAGATTATCCCGGCATTAATGCAGATGACTGGTACATAGATATTATGACCGCAAACCTTGTAAACCCCGCAATCCGCAGTAAGTTCCAGGTTTTCGTTCTGCCTAACCTTTACGGCGATATTATAACCGATGAGGCGGCTCAGATTCAGGGCGGTGTCGGAACTGCAGGCAGCGCAAATATAGGCGATAAATACGCTATGTTTGAGGCAATTCACGGCTCCGCACCTCGTATGATAGAAGAGGGCATCGGCGATTATGCTAACCCCTCAAGCATCTTTAAGGCGGCAGAAATGATGCTCCGCCATATCGCAATGGCAGATAAAGCAGACCTTCTCTCAAAGGCTCTTAATATTTGTAATGAGAGCGAAAAGAAGGTTGTTGTAACGGGTGACCGCGACGGCGCAACCTGTAAGGAGTTTGCAGATTACGTAATCGAAACACTCCAAAAAATTAAATAAGTCTTCTCGCTTTTATAAAAGAACCGACTGCGCATTAACTCTTGCGTGGTCGGTTCTTTACTGTTAAAATAGGTGTGAGGTTTTCCTAAATTCTGTGTGTAATAAGTGAAAGGGCGAGAAAAAAGCCTTTTTAGGAAAGGAGAAGGTCAATGGATAACGGTGCAAGTAGCTACCGCCGTTTCCTTGATGGCGACGAAAGCGGCATTGTAGAAATAGTGCGCGACTATAAGGACGGACTGATTTTGTATCTTAACACTTTTGTTAATGACATTTACGCCGCCGAGGATTTAGCCGAGGACACCTTTGTCCGTTTGCTCATAAAACGGCCCCGAGATAGCGGCAGAGCAAACTTTAAGACCTGGCTTTATACCATAGGCAGAAACCTTGCACTAAATTACCTAAGAAGCAAGTCTAAAAGGGAAGTTACGCCCGTTTGTGACCTGCCCGAGCAGATGGGCGAGCTTGAAACTCTTGAGGAAAATTTCATTAAAAATGAGCAAAAACTCATTGTGCATAAGGCGCTTGGTAAAATAAACGAAAATTACAGGCAGATTATCTGGCTTGTATATTTCGAAAATTTCAGCCAAAAAGAAGCGGCGCAGATAATGAAGAAATCGGTTCATAGCATAGAAACCCTTGTTTACCGCGCGAGAAAAGCGTTAAAAAACGAACTTGAGAAGGAGGGCTTTGTATATGAAGAACTATGAAGAAATGGCACAAAATGTTATAAGTAAATATACCGATGCAAAGGCACAGGCAGAACATAAAAGAAGATTAATGAAAAGAGGCGCCGTAACACTTGGAAGCCTAGTGATAGTTGCCGCATTGTCGGTTGGCGTGTGGCAGTTTACACTCAAGGATAATAGCAATATTGTAAGCGGTGATACAATTACCAGCAGTCAGATAATCTACGGCGGCGCAAATGTAGGCGCGGCGGGCGGCGAATCCGACGGCAACGGACAAACGGGAAAAGGCGAATATGATGGCGACCAGAATGGATATTCGAGTGTTCCTTTCTTTACGGGCGCAAATGCCGACCCCGAAAATGATCCCGCAAGAATTATCTTCACCGTAAATAATATTACGGGTGAAATCGGCGCCGCAAAACTTAATTTCAGTGAGGATAAATATTACAGTAAAACCCTTGATTTAACCCAGCTCGAAAAATATTTCGGCATCGACTATTCCAATCTTAAAAATGTAATTCCGAAAGGCTTTGAGTACTCGGGGGCAAATCCAAGAAAATTCTATTATGAAATAGAAAGCGGCAAAATAGCCTATGATACCGCGGTTTTTTCTTAC
>JAZQLL010000011.1:0-1641 GCA_045542675.1 Oscillospiraceae bacterium | reverse complement strand
ATATAATATCAAAGTAATATTTGCCGGAATGATGGAATTGGCAGACGTGCCGGACTCAAAATCCGGTGGTAGCGATACCGTGCGGGTTCGACCCCCGCTTCCGGCACCAACATGGCCCCTTGCAAATGCAGGGGCTATTTTTCTAAAGGTATTGTATGTACTAGAATCGGGAGAAGATTTATGAGCAGTATTGAAGTTAAAAAGCCGCGGTTTATAACCTTTGAGGGAATAGACGGTAGCGGAAAAAGTACTCAGCTTAAGATGCTGAGCGAGTATCTTTCAAAAAACAATATAGAAAATGTTTGCCACTCCGAGCCGACAAAACAGGTCATCGGAAAGCAGATAAGGGCAATTCTCTCCGGCTCCGAGCCTGCCGACCCGAGAACCATCGCGCTTTTATTTGCCGCCGATAGAATTGAGCACGTGACAGGCAAGGACGGCATTTTAGACAACTTAAATAGGGGAGTGACTGTCCTTTCGGATAGATACTATTTTTCGTCATTCGCCTATCAGGTGGTGGATATGCCGCTTGAGTGGGTAATGGAGATAAATAAGGTCGCAAGAGAACTTGCAAAACCCGATTTACATATTTTCATCGATGTTTCTCCTGAGCTTTCTCTCGAGCGCATCAGCGCAAATCGCGACTCGTCTGAGATTTTCGAAAATAAAGCCTACCTTACCCGCGCAAGAGAAAACTTTATGCGCATAATCGAAAAGACCAAAAATGAGGAAAATACCCTTATCATAAACGGCGATAACGACCTTGAAACCGTCGCAAAAGAAGTAATCGAAAAAACCAAATATCTCTTCTAAAAACAAACCCGCCCCGAGCACACTCGGGGCGATCTTTTATTTATTCTTGATCCCATACTTGCAAAACTCATTTAACGGACATTCGCTGCATTTAGGGCTTCTGGCGGTGCAGAGGGCTCTGCCGTGCAGAACTATTCTGTGGCAGAAATCTCCCGACTCCTTGGGCGGCAGTATCTTTTTAAGAGCAAACTCAATCTTTTTAGGATCGCTCTCGTTTACCAGCCCGATGCGGTTTGTTATCCTTATGCAGTGGGTGTCAACCACAACCGAAGGCTTGCCGTACACATCTCCGACAATTAAATTCGCCGTTTTTCTGCCAACTCCCGAAAGGGTAATTAGCTCTTCAATGCTGTCGGGCACAACGCCATCGTAGCGCTCTAAAAGCTCGTTTGCCATAGCTTTAAGGTCGCGCGCTTTTGTCTTGTAAAGTCCACAGGATTTTATACAGTTTTCGATATCCTCAATGTCGGCATTTGCAATCGACTCAAGGGTAGTGAACTTGGAAAATAGATCGCGGGTTACGATATTAACTCTCGCATCGGTGCACTGAGCCGAAAGGCGAGTGGCCATTAAAAGCTCGTAAGGCTTGTCCGCGATAAGTGAGCAAATTGCCTCGGGATATAGTTTTTTAAGCGCCTCTACAGAGAGGAGCGCCAACTCTTTTTTAGTCATAATCAAAACCTCTTAAACAAGTTTAAATACATTTTAACATAAATCACAAAAATATCAAATATTTTTTGCAAAATTGCTTGCTAAATAATGTGAAAAAAGATATAATGAATGTGTATTTGAAAAATTCCAAGGAGGAAGTTAAAAATGTACGAGCAT
>JAZQLL010000010.1:0-4482 GCA_045542675.1 Oscillospiraceae bacterium | reverse complement strand
GAAGATGAAATTGAGATAAAGGTAACCCTTCAGGATGGTGAGGGCGCCTCAAAGGCTTGGGGCTGTGACCTTACCTATGACTATGTAAAGATAAACGGTGACTACCGAACCTAAAACGGAGGCTTAAAAATGGATAACATTTTTTCAAATGCACAGCGCGCCGAGGTTTTAACCCAAGCGCTTCCTTACATTAAACGATACAGAGGCAAGGTCGTTGTAGTAAAATACGGCGGCAACGCTATGATAGACGAGAGCCTGAAGCAGCAGGTTATGGAGGATATAGTACTGCTCTGGCTAATCGGCGTGAAGATAGTGCTTGTGCACGGCGGCGGACCCGAGATAAACGAAATGATGCAAAAACTCGGCAAAGAGCCGCAGTTTGTCGACGGATTGAGAGTTACCGATAAGGAAACTGTTGATATCGTTCAGATGGTGCTGGCCGGCAAGGTCAATAAGACTCTTGTAAATATGATTGAGAGCCAAGGTGGCAGAGCCATGGGCATTTCGGGTATGGACGGCAGACTTATCGAAGCCGAGATGAAGGATGAGCGACTGGGCTATGTAGGCTCAATTAAGAAAATTCACATAAGACCTGTTGTTGACCTTTTGGAGAAAAATTATATTCCAGTTATTTCAACTGTAGGTTGCGATAGGCAGGGTAATACATATAACATAAACGGCGATACAGCCGCGGCTTATATTGCGGGCGCCCTTAATGCCGAAAGACTTATTATGATGACCGATATTGCAGGCATCTTGATGGATAAGGATGACCCCAAAACCCTCATTCCCGAAATTACTACCGATGAGGCTAAAAAGCTCTATGAAGAGGGCGTTATCTCGGGTGGTATGATTCCTAAAGTTGAGTGCTGTATCGAGGCAATCGACGAGGGCGTTAGTAAGGTTATTATAATGGACGGCAGAGTTCCTCATTCAATCTTAATGGAGCTTTTAACCGACGAAGGTGCAGGTACAATGTTTGTTGGAGGCAAAAATGAGTAATACACAAAAACTCGATAGCGAGTTTGTTGCAAAAACCTACGGAAGATTCCCGATTGAAATTGTTTCGGGAAAGGGAAGTGTGGTTTTTGATAATAACGGCAAAAGATATATAGATATGGGCTCAGGCATCGGCGTTACCGCTTTCGGAATTGCCGATAAAGAGTGGGCAGATGCGGTAACCGGTCAGGTAAACTTAGTTCAGCATATGTCAAACCTTTACTACACCGAGCCTTGCACCAAACTTGCAAAACTTCTTTGCGAGAAAAGTGGCATGAAAAGGGTGTTCTTCGCAAACTCGGGCGCCGAGGCAAATGAGGGCGCTATCAAAACCGCGAGAAAGTATGCCGCAGAGAAAAAAGGCGAGGACTATTACACTATAATCACCCTTGAAAACAGTTTCCACGGCAGAACAATAACAACCCTTGCGGCAACGGGGCAGGAAAAATATCATAAGGATTTTAAGCCTTTAACTCAGGGCTTCGTTCACACCCCTGCAAACGATTTTGAGGCGCTTAAAAAGTGCGCCGAGGAGAATAAAACCGCCGCAATTATGATGGAAATTGTGCAGGGCGAGGGCGGCGTGCTTACCCTTGATGCCGATTTTATTAAGAAAACCGCACAGTTTGCAAAGGAAAACGATATACTGCTAATAATAGACGAAGTCCAGACAGGAAACGGCAGAACGGGCAAAATGTATGCATATCAGAATTTTGGTATACAGCCTGATATTGTTTCAACCGCAAAGGGACTTGGCGGCGGACTGCCCATAGGCGCAGTTTTGTTCGGTGAAAAAACCGAAAATGTACTGGGTAAGGGAGACCACGGCTCGACTTTTGGCGGTAACCCCGTTTGTTGCGCAGGTGCGGTGAGCATCGTTTCGAGAATTGACGATGCGCTCTTAAACAGCGTTAAAGAAAAAAGCGAGTATATCTTCGACGCGCTGAAAGGCGCCGAGGGCGTAGAGAGCGTTAGCGGAATGGGACTTATGATTGGCATAAAAACCGCAAAACCTGCGCTCGATGTGGTAAACGCCTGTATGGAAAAGGGTGTTTTGTGCCTTACCGCAAAGGATAAGGTCCGCCTTTTACCTGCGCTTAATATTGATTTTGAGATTTTGAGAGAGGCTATCGGAATAATCAAAGAGGCCTGCTCGGAATAGGAGATAGAAATGGCTCTTAACTTAAAAGGAAAAAGTTTTCTAAAGCTCTTGGATTTAACCCCTGATGAAATAAACGGACTTTTAGAGCTTGCGGCAAAACTTAAAAAAGAGAAAAAAGAGGGTACCCCTCATAAAATTTGCGAGGGCAAAAATGTTGCCCTGCTTTTTGCAAAGGATAGCACCCGTACCCGTTGCGCCTTTGAGGTTGCGGCGGCAGATCTCGGAATGCACAGTACCTATCTCGGACCTACAGGCTCGCAGATGGGCAAAAAAGAGAGCATTGCAGATACCGCGAGGGTGCTCGGCAGAATGTATGACGGCATAGAGTACCGCGGCTTTGAACAGACAATAGTTGAAGACCTCTCTAAATACGCGGGCGTGCCCGTCTGGAATGGACTTACAAATGAGTTTCACCCCACCCAGATTCTCGCCGACTTCTTAACCATTATTGAGCATTTCGGCTCGCTAAAGGGTAAAAAACTCGTTTATATGGGCGACGCGCGCTTCAATATGGGCAATTCTCTTATGGTCGGTTGCGCCAAAATGGGCATGCATTTTGTTGCCTGCGCTCCCGAGAAGTATTTTCCCGTCAGCGCACTCATAGAAGAGTGCCAGAAGGTAGCGGTAGAAACGGGAGCGATTTTAGAGTTTATACAAGAGCCCGAAAAAGCGGTGGTTGGCGCCGATGTTATCTACACAGATGTATGGGTTTCAATGGGTGAGCCCGACGATGTCTGGGCAGAGAGAATAAAAGAGCTTTCGCCCTATCAGGTAAATTCTAAACTCATGAGCCTTGCAGGTCAGCAGTGCCGCTTTATGCATTGCCTGCCAGCATTTCACGACCTTAATACCACCATTGGCAGAGAGGTTTATGAAAAGTTCGGACTTGAGAGTTTGGAAGTCACAGACGAGGTTTTCGAAAGTGCACAGTCCATCGTCTTTGACGAGGCAGAAAACCGCATGCACACCATTAAAGCCGTAATGGCGGCAACCCTCTAAATTTTTTTTAAAAAAACTATTGACATCGCTTTTTTGCGGTGCTATAATAGGCACATATTTTAAAGGCTGTGACGAAGACGGTCTAAGTTTGAAACCTACAGAGAGTCGGCGGCAGGTGAAAGCCGATGGTGGAGAATTTAAGCGACCCATCCCTTCTGAGCCGAAAGCCCGAAAGCCTATTGGTGAGTAGACGCTTTCCGTGATTGCTGCGTAAAGGCATAGGAGTTGATAGACTCTAAAGCGGCAGTTTTTACTGCAATTTGAGTGGTACCGCGAGTGTAAATTACACCCGTCTCAAAGATTTCTTTGAGGCGGGTTTTTATTTTAATCTTTAAAAGGAGGAAACCAAAAATGCAAAATGTAGAGGCAGCAAACAAAATGACCGAGGTCGCGCTTCGAATTCGCGAGATGCGTGAAGTTGTGGGACTTTCGGAAAAAGAAATGGCAGAAAAAACAGAGGTTTCCGTTGAGATTTACAAATCTTACGAAAACGGTGAAGTAGACCTGCCGTTTTCATTCATTCATAAGTGCTCTTTAGTGTTTGGAATAGGTTTAAGCGACCTCTTGGAAGGTAGAAGCGCTCGACTTACTTCCTACACAGTTACCCGTAAGGGTGAGGGCCAACAGACCGCCAAGGAGGATGGAATTTCCATTCAGAATATGGCACCAAAATTCTTAAATAAAATAGGCGAACCCTACTGGGTAACCTATGAGTACGACCCCGCTCAGCAGAATAAACCCATCCATCTTGCAACCCATTCGGGCCAGGAATTTGACCTTGTTATAAGCGGAAAGCTTAAAGTTCAGGTCGGAAATCACACCGAGATTCTTTCCGAGGGCGATAGCATCTATTACAACTCGTCAACACCTCATGGAATGATTGCAGTAGATGGTCGGGATTGCGTTTTCTGCGCAGTTGTTCTCCCCGGCGAAAAGGCAGAGGAGCAGGAACTTGCCCGCACAATCGCATCGGCCAAAGAGTCTGAGCCGCTTATCTGCGAGGAGTTTGTACAAACAGTTGAGGATGAAAAGGGCGCGCTCCAGAACATCGAGTTTAAAAACACCGAGCGATTTAATTTCGGCTTTGATATCGTTGATAAAATTGCAGATAAATATCCCGATAAACTTGCAATGCTTCACCTTGATGTGAACAGAAACGAGCGCCGCTTTACCTTTAAGGATATCAAGCAACATTCAAACCAGGCGGCAAACTATTTCACCTCGCTCGGAATTAAGCGCGGCGACAAGGTTATGCTGGTACTCAAGCGCCACTATCAGTTCTGGTTTGCAATGGTAGCCCTTCATAAGATCGGCGCGGTTGC
>JAZQLL010000009.1:0-7461 GCA_045542675.1 Oscillospiraceae bacterium | reverse complement strand
TGCGAGCAGTCTTTACATAGCACGTTACGACAAGGTTTCTTGCACCGCGCACATTTATTCGGGAAGAAAAGGTTTATTAAATCACTATATGAATTTTGCATTTTAAAGTCCCCACGCTACGATTAAATCTGAAATTATACTGTTCGAGAGGAGAAAACCCTCGGGCGTCAGCGAAATAACATTGTTTTCAAAGCGCATTAAATTGGCACTGCAAAAGAGCGAAATTTTTCGCTTTAGTGCATTGCTTTGGGTTAAAGAAAATTTACTGCAAAAGTCATCAAGGTTAATGCCTCTTGCAAGCCTTAATCCAAGCATAAATGTTTCCTCGGCGCCGCCGCCCAACCCGTCCGAAACGGTTTTGGTGGGGTCTTGTATAAAACCTTCAATATCGCGCTCGTAGTAATAGCGCTCGCCTTTAAAAAATCCATGAGCCGAGGGACCTATGCCGATATATTCCTCGCAAAGCCAGTACTTTAAATTGTGTCTTGAAACTGCGCCGTTTTTGGCGAAATTGGAAATCTCGTACTGCTCAAATCCGCGTTTTTTAAGTTCACGGCAGGCAAAAGAATAAAGTTCCGCGCTTGTTTCCTCAACGGGCAGGTTCATATTCTTTTGCATTTTGTAAAAAGGAGTATTTTTTTCGATTTTTAAAAGATAAGCCGAAATGTGCTCTATATTACACTTTTCGCAAAAATCAATGGAATTTTTGATGCTTTCCTCAGTTTGTCCGTCAATTCCAAGCATCAAATCAAGCGAAATATTACCAATTCCCGCACTTTTCGCCGTCCCAACGCAAAATTCAACCTCATCTAAAGCGTGAGTTCTGCCAAGACTTCTAAGCTCTCTCTCATTTGCCGACTGAAGCCCCATAGAAAGCCGATTTATCCCCGCCTTTGCAAAGTCGGAAATATCCTGCTTTGAAAAACTTTCGGGGTTTGCCTCAAGAGTTATCTCGCAATCTTCAGAGATAACAAAATTTTCTTTTATTGCGCAAATGATTTCAGAAATGTTATCACTCCCTAAAAGATTGGGAGTTCCGCCGCCGAAATAAATTGTATCGACCTCGATGTTCTGACCCGAATGTGAGTTTACGGCGCACAAGAGTGCATCTGTATAGCGTTTTACAAGTTCTCTGTCAAAACGTAATGAATAGAAATCACAGTAGGGACATTTTTTACTGCAAAACGGTACGTGTATATAAATTCCGCGACTCATGTACGCTCACCTCTTTTCTAAAAGATATTTTACCACATTTACCATTCTTTTTCAACCAATACCGCGGAATAACGCAAAACAGGGGACAAACAATAGTTTCGAGGTGTGTGAAAATGATAGAATGTAGAGAAATTTCCAAAATTTATAGCGTTGAGGGTAAAAAAGTGGTGGCACTCGATAACGTGAGTTTTACCATAAGAGAGGGAGAATTTGTTGCGATAACGGGAAGTTCCGGCTCGGGAAAATCAACCCTTATGAATGTTTTGGGTTGCCTTGACAGTGTCAGTGGGGGAGAGTATTTTCTTTCAGACAGAAACGTTTTTTCTCTGCGGTCGGCGGCGCTTTCTCGACTTAGAAGTGAGGATATAGGTTTTATTTTTCAGAGTTTTAACCTGCTACCCGATTTAACCGCTCTTGAAAATGTTCGTTTGCCGCTTTCCTATAGGGAATTTTCTAACAAAAAGAGCATCGGTAGGGCAAAAGCGGCGCTAAAAGCGGTGGGAATGGAAAAAAGAATGAGTCATCTTCCAAGTCAACTTTCGGGTGGACAACAGCAAAGGGTATCGATTGCCAGAGCCATTATCGGCGAACCAAAGGTTATACTTGCCGATGAGCCCACAGGAAATCTCGACCCCGATAACACTCGTGAGGTGCTCGCACTTCTTAAAAAGCAAAGCAGAGAAGGCAAAATCGTTGTGATGGTAACACACGATATGGACATCGCAAAAAGTGCTGATAGAGTCATTAATTTAAGACATGGAAAAATTGACTTAACAATATAAATATGATATAATAATGGTATCTTTTTATGAGAGGCGATTTGATGAAAAAAATCGAACTTGATAAGTCGAAAGTCAAAAAAAGAATATGCATTTGCGCATTTTCTGTTTTAATATTTGTCGGTTTTTTGGCATTATTCTCTGCTAATTGGTACTGTCGGCTCTATGGAGACGTCGGCTTTGAGTCAATAATATATTCCCTTGCCGCGGGGTTTGCGGGCGTTTCGGGAAATCTTATGTTAAGTTGGGCGCTGAGCGGCCTGTTGCCTTCGCTTTTGTTTTCGGCGGCGGCAGTTTATGTGGCATTTTTTCTTATACCTTATCTCTTTTCAAAAAAGAGTAAGGTCAAAGAACGCCTTGTTAAAGCCGTTTCAGCCATTCTCGCGGTTTCGACCTTTGTAGTGACCTTGTTTTTTGCAGGATACAGAACAGGCTTGCCGCAGTGGACAATCAATCTTTTTAATTACAGTAAACTTTACGAGAACGAGTATGTAGACCCCGAGGAGACGAAAATAACTTTCCCCGAGCAAAAGAGAAATCTTGTCTACATATATCTTGAATCGATGGAAACGAGTTTCTTTTCTCGTGAGCAGGGCGGCGGTCAGGATGAAAATGCCATCCCCGAGCTTTACGACCTTGCAAAAAATAATTTAAACTTCTCACATAACGATTCGGTTGGCGGCGGTAGGGACACCTACAGTTCAAGCTGGACCATAGCAGCAATGCTTTCGCATTCTGCGGGTATACCGCTTCGTTGTCCCGTTTCGCTTGACGCTATAACCTCTAAAGAGTTTTATAATGGCACCACCACAATAAACGATATTTTACACCAAAACGGATACAATCAGGCGCTTATGGTAGGCTCGAAATCTTCCTACGGCGGCAGAAAAGAGTTTTTCGAGCAACACGGCGTTGATAAGGTCTACGACCTTGATACCGCTTACGAGGATGGTATCGTGCCCGAGGGCTATTTTGAGTGGTGGGGCATGGAGGACAAATATCTTTTTGACTATGCAAAAGATAAGATCGCTGAAATGTCAAAGTCGGATGGGCCCTTTGCATTTACTATGTTAACCGTAGATACACATCATGTCGGCGGATATAAATGCACCGAGTGCGAGGATGAGTATAGCGAGCAGTATGCAAACGTACTAAGATGCTCCTCAAAGCAGGTTTCTCAGTTTGTTTCCTGGCTTAAAACCCAGGATTTCTATGAAAATACTACCATAATCATAACCGGCGACCACGAAACAATGGATTACGGTTATATTGTAAGAAATACCGATAAAAAATATACCCGCCGCATTTATAACTGCTTTATAAATAGTGCCGCAGAGCCTAAAAACGCCAAAAACCGAGAGTTTGTAACAATGGATATGTTCCCAACTACCCTGGCGGCAATAGGCTGCGAGATAGAGGGCGAGAGGCTCGGACTCGGAACAAATCTTTTCTCGGATAAGGGTACTCTTGTGGAAACCTACGGGTTTAAGAAATTTGACCGTGAACTTGCAAAAGCGTCAAAATACTACAACAGAGAATTTGACTAATAAAATAAAATATGTTAAAATACCATTATCCTAAAAATAAAAAAGGAGAAAAAATATGTCAAAGGTTTTAATTTCAACAGATAGCACAGCCGATCTCTCAAAAGAACTTTTGGAGAAAAACGGCATAAGAGTTGTACCTCTTTATATAAATTTGGGAGACCGCTCGCTCGCTGATAATGGTGTCGATATTACTCCCGATGATATTTATGCTTATGTTAAGGAGAGCGGAAAAACTCCTACAACCTCGGCAAACCCCGTAGGAAACTATGCCGATGTTTTTAAGGCTTATACCGAAGAGGGATATGATGTTGTCCACCTTAATATAAGTGCCAACTTCTCTTGCACACACCAGAACGCCTGCCTTGCCGCAGAGGATTTTGACAACGTTTTTGTTGTGGATACCCGTAATCTTTCAACAGGTAGCGGACTTTTGGTGCTCGAGGCGGCAGAAATGGCTCAAAAGGGTATGAGCGCAAAAGAGATTGCTGATGAGTTAAAGAGCCTTGTAAACCGCGCAGATGCAAGTTTTGTGCTGGACGATTTAACCTATCTTCATAAGGGTGGCAGATGTTCCTCTGTTGCAAAACTCGGCGCTAACCTCTTAAAGCTTAAACCCTGTATTCAGGTTAAAGATGGCGGTATGGGTGTTGCTAAGAAATATCGCGGCGAGTATAAGGCGTGTGTTGAGCAGTATGTAAAGGATAAACTTGCCGATATGGATTCTATCGATACCAAGAGAATTTTCGTTACTCATACAAAGTGTGACGATGCTGTTCTTCAAACCGCTATCGATACAGTAAATAGCGTTGCAAAGTTCGATGAAGTTCTTGTTACAACCGCAGGTTGTACAGTTACAACACATTGCGGACCCAGTACACTCGGCGTTCTCTTCTTTAGAAAAGAGGACCTTCAGTAAGGAAAATTAAAATGGCTCATTTTGAAAAAACAAATTCCTCAAAAGAGATTTTCAGCGGAAAAGTTATAAAGGTCTGTCACGATGAGGTAACCTTAGAGAACGGTAAAACCGCGCTTCGCGAAGTGGTTTACCATAACGGCGGCGTGTGTGTCCTGCCGCTTTGCAGTGATGGCAGCGTGCTTTTTGTAAGGCAGTTTCGCTATCCGTATAAAGAAGAAGTTTTAGAACTTCCTGCAGGTAAACTCGAAAAGGGGGAAAACCCCTTTGACGCCGCAAAAAGAGAACTTTTAGAGGAAGTTGGCGCTACTTCGGAAAACTATAAAGACCTCGGCAAACTTTACCCAAGCCCGGGGTACTGCAGCGAGATAATCAGTATGTATCTCGCCGAAAATCTTGAGTTTACTGCCCAAAACCTCGACGAAGATGAGTTTCTGGATGTAGTCAAAATTCCGCTTGAGAAAGCCAAAGATATGGTTCTAAGCGGCGAGATAACCGATGCAAAAACCCAGGCGGCTATCTTAAAAACATATTTATTTAAAAAATAAAAAATCCCTTGTTAGCCTACTCGCTAACAAGGTATTTTTTTACTTATTAGTGTAAATATCTTCTAAACTGTATTTTTTGCCGAACAACAAATCATATTGTAGAAGTTTGTGGGTGTTGAGATAGCGCCGGGCATCGTCGGGCAAATCCTCTATAACCTCGCCACTCGTGTCAAGGTAAAGTCCCAAAGCGGCGCCGCGGTAGTACTCTTGCTGCTTTAAAAGGTAGTCATAAAACGCGGGGCGCTCAAGTCCATACCAATGGCAAACCGAGGGAATAAGCTGATAAAAACTCATTCGAGGAGCCGTGAAATTCTGGTGTGCAAAGTTGTCCCAAATAAAAAAAGGTGTGGTATATTTTTTAGCTAAATCATTGGGACTTTCCTCGGGGTCGCCCATATATCCGCTGTTAATATATATCTCGTCGCTTCCGCCGAGCGAGCCCAAGTGGTCGCCAAACATACAAATTATAGTCGGCTCATCAACTGTTTGGAAATAAGCGATAAGTTTGTCAAGCGCAATGTTAGCGTCCCTGATTCCCGTCGCGTAAGTTATGAGAATGCCTTCCTGCTCACTTGTTAATTCGTCGCAAGAAAGGTTTACCCGGTAATCCTCAAGATACTGCCCATCTGTAAACGAGCCATGATTTTGCATCGAAACCGAGAAATTGAAGAAAGGCTTGCCCGTAGAGAGATTAGCCTCGTATTCCTCAATAATGCGGGCAACAAGTTCGTCGTCTTTAATAAGTCCTCTGCGCCTTGCAGGGTCGTCAAAGTCCTCTTCGGATATAAACTTGTCAAATCCCATATTTGGGTAGGCAACATCTCTGTTCCAGAACTGTTTTCCGTAGGTGTGAATCGCAACCGTTGAGTATCCCAGTTCTTTCAAATATTGCGGATAACTTACAACTTCCTCGTTAAAATACTGCTGATATGGGGTGCACCCGCTTGGCAGATTCGCCATGGAAAATCCTGTGAGAACTTCAAACTCACTGTTGCAGGTGCCACCGCCGAACTGTTCTCCAAGAAGCGTTCCCGAAACGTAATTTTGTTTTAGATATTCCGTCGGGGTGAAAATGTCGTCGTGGTAGGTTACATTTTCGCATAATGTGATGTCGGCGTACGACTCGCTCATAAGATAAATTATGTTAGGTCTTATGCCCGAAACGGCGTCGTAATCTTTGATTTCACCTACCGCCGAACTTACGCTTTTTGTACTGTAGTCATCGGGCTTTTCGGGGATAATGTACTTTACATTCATAATAAATGACTGGGTAAATCCGTTGCGCTTTGCCGCCGCCGCTTGACGAAATGCACTTTCCGAAATGCCAAAATAATCCATAACTGCACTATTGTTTAAAAAGAAGAGGGTATAGCAAATTAATACGACCGCGCTCACGCTTGCCTGTATTGTAAGCCATATTTTGCGCTTTTTATCGGGCTTTCTGATTCTTATTATCTGCTGCTTTTTTAGTAGATTGTGTAGAGCAAATAGTATAGCAAAAAATATCAGAATTATCGCGCCGACCCAAATCATTGAGGCGGTAGGGGTAAGGTCTGTTTCGCTCGCTATGTCCGCGGCATCTTCAATTATAAGAAAATCCCAAGGATATAAGGGCTCGCTTCTGTAGGAATCCTTAAAATAACACACACAACCCATTCCGAATGCTATAAAGCTTACAATAAGGATAGGAAAATCCACGCGTCTAAAGAGCGTAAACAACAGGAAAATAACAAAGAAGAAAAAAATCGAGGTGAAGAAGAATGGGGCGGCATAGCCTGAAGCCCATCCTATCGCTTCTTTAAAACTGTCTCTTACTACCCATTCAACACCAATTGTGAGCGCAAGAGATGATAGAATCATCAGTAGCGTGCGAACAATCGCGGTGTCGTGCTTCTTTAAAAATGCATAACTTTTTTCTAAAAATGACATTAATGTACTCCCTGATTTAATCGTTTTGTTCCTTTTGTGTTATATCTTTTGCATATTGAGAGGGAGAAACCCCTTTAAGTTTTTTAAACACCCTTGAAAAATAGAGTTGGTCATCAAAGCCCACCGAACTTGCAATCTCACCGATTGAAAGACCCGATGTCCTGAGCAGAGTACACGCCTGACTTATGCGGTACTGTGTGAGGTACTCGTTGGGCGAATAAGCAAGGTATTTTACAAAAATTCTGTAAAGATGACTGCGGCTAAGCCCCACATGGCTCGCAATATCCTCAACATCTATGTTGTTAGAAAAGTTTCTCTGTATGAATTGAATGGCAGTTTTTATATAAGACCTTGAGGTGTAAGATTCGGGTTGCTTTTTGGGTGCCGCCTTTATCATAAGCGAAAATGTTTCAAAAAGTTTGGAAATGGTGAGAATTTCCTGCTCGGCACTGGTGCCGAAACTTTTGTGCATCTCTAAGAAAAGTTTCTCAATTTCCTTTGCATCGTCGCCCGAAAATTCAATGACAGGT
>JAZQLL010000008.1:0-3622 GCA_045542675.1 Oscillospiraceae bacterium | reverse complement strand
CGCTCCTTGCCCTCCAACTTTTCAATAGAAATGCCGTATTTAAGTTTTGAGTAGGGGTACAGAACACAGTAGGCAAGATTTCTGACAACGCGATGCCGCGCCTTTATCCATTTTTTGCTGCCCATCTATATCCCTCCTTAAAAAATCTAATTAATTATAACACACATAAAAATAAAAATCAATTTTTTTGATTTTTTCAATTTTTTTCTCAAAATCCCACAAAAGTCGCAAAAAAGGAATTCCACAGGGTGTTTTTTTATCATCTATAACTTCTGGGGGATTTGCCGTAGGTCTTTTTATAAACGCGGCTAAAATAGTTGTAATCGTCAAACCCGACTTTCTCGGCGATTTTTGCGATAGGCATATCGGTGGTCTTAAGTAATTTCTTGGCCCTATGCATCCTGCGATAGCGCAGGTACTCACTGATGCCCATTTTGGTCTCTTTTTTAAAGAGTTCGTAAAGTTTTGTCCTACCCACCGAGAGTTCACTGCAAAGGGCGGAAATTTCAAAATCGACACCCAGATTTTCTTCAATATACGCCTTTGCCGCCTTGATAATTCTGTTATGCTCGGGAGTTATAAGTTCCTTGTAAACTATGTAAGAAGTGCAGGCTTCCATAAGTTTTGCGGCGGCGAAAATCTCTTCCTGCGACTTAAAACTCACCTTCTCAATCGCGCTATCTAAAGCCGTTTTGTCAAACCCGTACTTTTCGCTCCAGGTTGCAGAATTACCGAAAAGTTTATCCTTGCTTTTGGTATTGGTTATTTGGCCAATCATAAGATAGCCTATGATATTTTCGTTTTCGTGCAGCGGCATAACCGCCTCAATAAGCCCTGCGTGGCAACTGTATATTACAAGCGAGTTGGTCTTTTCGCACTTTTCCAGCGACTTGCGGTCGGTGTAGGCGCATTTGCGCCTCGTGTTTTTGCAGGAACGCATAAGCCTGCAAAACTCGCAAGGATCTTTGGGATAAGAGGCGAGTTCGTGAAAATCGGTATCAAAAAGCACAAGACGGATTCCTGACATAGTGTAAAATGCCTTCATCAGTTCCTCGGTCTCTTTAATATTGAAATTCAATGTCATAAAAATTCGACCTTCCGTACAAATTTACAATTTTTAGTATAATATTAACTATCATTATAGCACTCTTTTTTGTAAAATAAAAGTATAAATTTTATGTTGGAGGGTTTTTTTATGAAAAAGCAAACTTTCGCATTATATTTTGGTAACCGCGGCTTTATGCCCGCAGAGCTCATCGAGGGCGCACGCGATGATATGGTCAAGGCTGTAACAGACGCAGGTTATGACTATATCATTATGGATAAAGACGCTACACGCTACGGCGCAGTTGAAACTCGCGACGAGGGTAGAGCATACGCCGCATGGCTTAAATCACACGAGGGCGAGTATGACGGCGTTATCCTTTGTATGCCCATTTTCGTTGATGAAAACGGCGCTATTGCCGCTTTGCAGGATGCAGGAGTGCCTATTTTAATGCAGGCTTATCCCGATGAGATCGGCAAGATGGACTTCAAGCATCGCCGCGATGCTTACTGCGGTAAATTCTCTGTAACCGATGTTTTCGAGCAGTACAGAGTTCCTTACACAGTTATGACTCCTCACGTAGTTCATCCCTTAACTCCCGCTTTTGCAGAGAATTTACATAAATTCGCAGGCGTTTGCCGCGTTGTAAAGGGTATGAAGAGATTTAACATCGGATGCATCGGCGCCCGTACAACTGCATTTAAGACCGTTCGTTTTGATGAAATTACAATGCAGCGCCACGGCATTAATGTTGAGTCCTTTGACCTTTCTGAACTCTTCGAGTTTGTTCGCGCAAAGGCTGACGATGATGAGAAGGTAGTTGCAAAGAAAAAGGTTCTCGAGAACTATACAAACTTCACAAACGTTCCCGAGGATAAGAAAAATATGCTCGCAAGAATCAGCGTTGTTATCGATGAGTATATCGAGACATATCACCTCGATGCTATCGCACTTCGTTGCTGGAACGAGATGGAAACCTACTTAAGAGTTTGCCCCTGCGTACTTCTTAGTGAACTTAACGACAGAGGTATCACCGCTTCTTGTGAGATCGATATGTGCTCCGCTATCACAATGCGCGCACTTTCGCTTGCTACAGAGGGACCCGCCGCTTGCCTTGACTGGAACAATAACTACGGCGATGATCCGGATAAGGTTATCCTTTTCCACTGCGGCTCAACCGCTCAGAAACTTATGAAGGAAAAGGGAGAGGTTACTTCCCACAAGATGTTCGATAAGGGCGATCCCGGAAGCGGCTGGGGAACAAATGAGGGCAGAATTGCTGCATTCCCTATGACCTTCTCTAACTGTAAGACCGAGGATGGCAAAATCACCATCTACTTTAGCGAAGGCGAGTTTACTGAGGATGATATCGAGAAGGAGTTCTTTGGATGCGGCGGCGTTGCTAAGATCCCCGATCTTCAGAACAAACTTATCCGCCTTGCACGTGGCGGCTTTAAGCACCACACAACCGTTGCAAACGGTCACGTAAAGGATATTCTTGAGGAAGCCTTCAAATATTATCTTGGATATGATGTTGTATCCATCGACTAGGGTGATACATAATGAAATATGTAAATATTAAACACACCGATTTAATGGCAAGCCCTGTTGTTATGGGCAGCGCCGAATTTGGTACATCCTTAAGTGCCGAGCAGTCTTTCCAGCTGCTCGACGCTTATGAGAAAATGGGCGGTAATATTATTGACACCGCCTGCGTTTATGCTGATTGGCTCAAAATGGGCAAGAGCATGAGCGAGAAAACTATCGGAGATTGGTTTGAGGCGCGAGGTAATAGAAATAAGTTCATTATCTCCACAAAGGGCGGACATCACGATCTTACTACCTTAGAGTCCCGTATGGATTACGACTCTATGAAAGAGGACTTTGAAAACAGCCTTCTTAATCTTAAAACCGATTATATTGACATTTATTGGTTCCATAAGGATGACGAGAGTAAGACACCCGAGGAACTTATCGAAACCTTAAACCGCGTTGTCGGTGACAGAGCAGGTTATCTCGGCGCATCTAACTGGTGCTATGACAGAATAAAGAGAGCGAATGACCACGCTAAGAAAAATGGTCTTAAGCCCTTTATTGCAAGCCAACTTCGTCATAGTATTGCGAAACTCAACTATGAGAAACCGGACATTTTCAGTATGACCGAGAGTGAGTACGATAAGTACTCAAAGGATGATATGAGCGTTTTCTGTTTCTCGTCGCAGGCAAGAGGTTTCTATGCGATTTTGGATAAGAGCGGCGAAGCGGCTCTCTCCGATTTCGTAAAGGGCGAACTTTTAAATGACTATAATTTAGAAGTTTTCAAAAAACTTCAGAAGCTAGCCCAAGAGAAAAACACAACAGTTGCTGCACTTGTTTTGGCGGTTCTTGTCGCAGATGACAAGGTGCAGACCTTTGCACAGGTCGGCTCAAGAACTGTTGAGGAACTTACTCTTTCTATGTCGGCTCTTGATACTGAGATTTCCGCAGAGGAAAGAAAAATCATTTTGGGTAAATAAACTCTCTTTGTAAGGAGTAGATAAAATGGTTATAGGCGGACTTGATATAGGTACAACAGGT
>JAZQLL010000007.1:0-18773 GCA_045542675.1 Oscillospiraceae bacterium | reverse complement strand
CTCGGTTATAATCTCAACCCATCTTATTTCCGACATTGAGGAGATACTCGACGATGTTATCTTTATAAAAGAGGGAAATCTGGTTATGCATAAATCGGCGGACGATATTCGCAGCGAAACAGGCTCGAGTGTAGATGCACTCTTTAGGGAGGTGTTCAGATGGTAGGCAAGCTTTTTAAATACGAAATTAAATCATATCTCAGACTTTTTATTCCCTTTGAGATAATAGTTCTGGCCTCAGCGCTCTTTTTAAGAACTGTTTATATATTCCAGGCAGACAATGTGTTTTATGATATAATCTATGGCTCGTCTGCGCTTTTGTTCTTGGTGGCGGTTGAGGCATCACTTGTTGTTGTGACGGTGCTTGCAATAATTCGCTTTTTCAAAAATCTGTACTCTTCGGAAGGGTATTTAAGTTTTACCTTGCCCGTAACGGCGAGTCAACATATCTTTGTAAAACTCGCAACAGCCTTGCTGTTCCAGTCAGTAGCGATCGCAGTTGCAGTTTGTGCCTTCGGCATCGCAACGGCAGGAGAACTGTTTATAGAAATTGTAAAAGCCGGCGCCTATCTATTAAAACGCGCGGTTTTTATGGTGGGAGCAAATCTGCCGTTTTACATAGTTGAGGTAATGCTTTTGCTGTTTGCAAGTTCGGTGTTTGGCATTATGTTGTTCTACACCTGTATCTCGCTCGGTCAACTCGCAAAAAAGGCAAGACTGTTTATGGCATTTGTTTACTATTTCATTTACTACGGAGTAACACAAGCCATTACAACCATCGGACTTATTATTTTCGAGGTCGCCATCATTTCTTATGACATTAGCGAAATACTCTTCTTTATTGAAAGCAATTTAGACTGGTTAATGCATATTTTCCTTATTGGTGGCGCCATATTCTCGCTTGGAATTTCTGCTATTTTATTTGTAATTAATAAAAATATTATGACAAATAAACTCAATCTCGAATAAGGAGGAAAACATAATGAAGAAATTGCTTAAAAACATAGCGTTAATTACCCTTGCAGTAGCCGTTTGTATCTCGTTTTCTTCCTGCTTTTCGCTTGACGATGTAAAGGCAAATCGCGCAGTTTATAAAAACGAGGAAATGACCGAGATTGAATTTCGCGGCAAGACATATAAAAAGATAGAGGAAAACTTCTCGCAATATCTTTCAACATATTACCTTGGCCAAACAGCGCACGTTGTAACACCGGATGTTCCTCTGCTACTTACAGAACAATTTGGCGATTGGATGGACTTTAACGAAAGGGATGATCGTATTATAAGTGTCGACTATGGAAGCGTGCATTACTGTCGTAGCGACATTTATGACTACGTAGTTAAAACTCTAAAGGAAAACAAATTTGATTATTATTGTATTGAGGAATATAATAGCGAATTAGAAGATTATGTTGTAGAAAGAGTGGATAAGAAGTTTGTTGATATGGTAGACGACATAATTTACTCTGTTGAGCCGCGGCGCGACTATCCGGACACAAACCGTTCAGTTACTGTTTATTCAACCGACTCGCAAGGAATATTCCTGACCTCTATATTTACAGTTGATGAAAAGAGTGATGGTGGATATTTTATTTCAATGGATAATCTTGCTTCGGACATATCGGGTTATGACGTTCCGAAAGAATATGATAAAGAGTTTGAACGGTTTTTCCCTGAGATAGAAGAAGATGAAAGTATGTTTGTAATATAAATAAAAAGGCTTTCCCAAACGGGAAAGCCTTTTTGTTTTTGCATCAAAATTATTCTGGTTTTCTTTCTTTTCCGAGGAAGAAAAGGGTTAAAAGTCCGGGGCCGGTGTGAGCGCCGATGATAGCGCCAATCTTTGAATAGAAAACATCCTTGAATCCGAACTTTTCCTGCATCATCTTACCAAACTCTCGCGCGCCCTGCTCGTTATCTGCATCGCAGACATAAAGAGTCTGACTCTTAGGGTCGATGCAGTTTTCCTCAATGTGCTTTGCAACGGTGTTCCAGGCGGCTGAGGTTCCGCGGCATTTTGCGAAAGCCTTAAGTTCGCCGTTACCATTAACGTGCATAACGGGGTAAATATGAAGCGCTTTTGAGAATATCATTCCCGCGCGGCTAACACGTCCGCCGCGGTAGAGATAGGTAATATCATCGGTTGTAAAGCAGGCGTGAACGCATCTGGCGTTTTTCTCTGCCCACTCGGAAACTGTCTCAAAACTCTCGCCCGCATCGCGCATCTCGGCGCATTTTATAGCGAGCAGTCCACTTCCTGCCGAGGTCATAAGAGTGTCAATGATAGCGATTTTGCGCTCGGGATATTTTTCGTTAAGTTCCTCGGCGCATCGCTTACCGTTTGCAAATGTGCCCGAGATTCCGCTTGACATACAAAGATGGATAATATCGTTGCCTTCTTTTAAAAGGGGCTCCCAGAACTCAGAATAATCAAACTCATTGAGCTGAACGGTGGTCGGCATCTTGCCGCCTCGCATAACATCAAAGAAATCTTTAACCTTAGCGTGATCCATCGCGTCAATATACTCAGTACCGTCAACTAAATATTTCATGTGAATAGGAATAATATTCTTCTCTTTGCAGGTGCCAAGAGAAAGGTCGCAACCGCTGTCTGCGGTGATAACAAAGTTTGCCATAAGTGCCTCCAAAAGTTACAAAAATGATCTGCTATTATTATAATGCCGCAAAATTGCTTTGTCACTCCACAGTGGCAGTAAAATAATCTATCTTTAAAAACCCCTAAAGTAGAGAAAAATTGCCTCTCTACCCATAGTAGAATCGCAAAAAGCAGCAAAAAACGGGAGGGTATTGAAGCCCTCCCCTAAAAAAATCCCCCTCAATTTGAGGGGGATTTTAAGTTATTTATTCTGCAATCGGTTTATCTTTCTTTTTAAGAAACATCCATGCCGAGAAGAAAACGGTTATAGGCACTGCAAGAAGTATGCCGATGCTTCCGACTACCGCCTGAATTATTTCAACGAGTAGCATTTCGTAGTTAAGTAGCAGAGCAATATCCTGAGTGTAGGCGGCAAAGAGGAGTATAGTAGCAAGACTGCCGCCGACATAGGCGAGAATGAGGGTGTTTGTCATTGTGCCGATGGCATCGCGGCCGATGTTCATTCCCGAAATAACAAGCTGTTTAAAGGTTGGCTTGTCGATTTGGGTAGAAAGTTCGTACATAGATGATGCAAGCGACATCGAAACGTCCATAACCGCGCCGAGTGAGCCGATAAGGATACCGCCCCAAATGAGCGCGGGCAGATTAATCGAAACTCCGCCTTCGAGCATGGTGAGGAAGAGGTAATCCTGGTCAAGTATTCCCGTAACCCCGAAGGCGCGGTTTATAAAGAACGCCAGAACGCCCGAAGCGAGTATACCGCCTGCGTTTCCAACAACAGAGCAAAGGGTCTTTTTGTTCCAGCCGTTAAGGATGCAAAGCGAGGAGATGATTACGAAAAAGGTTACAATAATCGTCCAGACATAAATGTTTTGCCCGAGCAGTACCGCGGGGATATATAGCGAAAATACCGCCCAGACGGTAAGGAGTAGTGAAATAATAGTGGCGACGCCTTTTGACCTTCCGATAATAAGTATCATCGCCAAAAATCCTGCCACAAGCAAAACAACGCCTAAAATATGATTTGCTCCGGCATAAGACCAACCACTGATTACTCCCGAAGTATCCTCGGGCTCTTGGTAGATAACTAAAATATTGTCACCCGGGGAAACCTTTTTGGGCATAGGAGGGGACATCTCGTCGAGAAGTTGAGTCATATTAAAGGACTGCCCTTTAAATTCGCCGCTTGTTATTTCGGCAGAGAAAATAACGGTTGTGGCGCTTTTGTTGTGAACGGTTTCTTCAACCCTCTCTGCAATAATCTCCAAAACCTTTGCTTTTTCAAAAGCCTCGTCGGTAGAGGCGGTGGGGGTGTATTTGCAAAAAAGCGCCGCCACAAGTATAAAAACAGCCGAGAGTACGGCAGTTATAACCTGCTGAAAGATGGTGTTTTTAAATAGTTTCTTCATCCTGCGCCTCCTTTTTAAGCTGAGCCATAAAACTTACAATGTCGGTAAGTTCTACCAGAATATTTTTCTTGTTTTGTACCTTAACCGAAAGGTAAGGCACCTTGCCGTTTGATAAAAAGACTGTGCGGCTAAATTCACTGCACACTCCCGCAAGAAGTCTTAAATCAGGCTTTTCAAATGTTATCAACACGAAGTCGCTTTTTTGACTTATTTCGACAATGCCAACGCTCTGAGCAATACTTCTTAAAAGCGCGACCGCTATAAGCAGATTCACCTCAGAAGGCGCATCACCGAAACGGTCAATAAGTTCATCGGTAACATCCATAGCATCCTCATCGGTTTTTATCATTGCAATCTTTCGGTAAACCTCGATGCGCTGAACATTGTCATCAATATATGAGTTTGGAATGTGTGCCGAAATAGGCAGGTCGATAAGGCAGTCGTTTTGAGATGTGTTTATCTCCTCGCCGCGCTCCTCGGCGATAGCCTCGTTCAGAAGTTTCAGATACATATCGTAGCCAACGGCGTCCATGTGTCCGTGTTGTTGAGCACCTAAAATGTTGCCCGCACCTCTTATCTCGAGATCGCGCAGAGCAATCTGAAATCCCGAGCCAAATGCGGTAAAATCGCGGATGGCCGAAAGACGCTTTGAGGCGACATCCGAAATCTCTTTGCCTGGGCGGAAGGTGAAATAGGCGTAGGCGCGCCTTGATGAGCGCCCGATTCTTCCGCGCAGCTGATAAAGTTGCGAAAGTCCCATTCTGTCGGCGTCCTCAATTATCATTGTGTTGCAGTTTGCAACATCGACGCCCGTTTCAATAATGGTGGTACAAACCAAAATGTCGATCTCATGGTCGACGAGTTGTTTCCAGATTTTCTCAAGTTCGTTTGAAGAAAGTGCACCGTGTGCCACCGCAACTCTGGCGCCGGGGATAGCCCCTGAGAGAGCCGCCGCCTTTTGATTTATGGTCTCAATGCGGTTGTGCAGGTAATAAATCTGACCGCCGCGCGCAAGTTCTTTTTCGATGGCGCTTATGAGCAGACTGCGGTTATATTCCAAAACAAAGGTCTGAACGGGGTAGCGGTCGCTCGGCGCCTCCTCAATCATCGAAATGTCACGAATTCCGCTCATCGCCATATTTAAAGTTCTCGGAATGGGGGTCGCCGAAAGGGTCAGCATATCAACGCTGCTGAACATTTCCTTAAACTTTTCCTTGTGCGCAACGCCGAATCTCTGCTCCTCGTCGATAATCGCAAGACCCAAATCTTTAAATACAACATCCTTTTGAATAAGGCGGTGTGTACCGATTATTATGTCAATCTCGCCGCGCTCAAGTTTTTTAAGAACCTCTTTCTGCTCTCTCTGTGAGATAAATCCCGAGAGCATCGCAACGGTTATGGGGAAGCCGTCAAAACGGGCGAGCGCGGTTTTGTAGTGTTGCCAGGCAAGAATGGTGGTGGGCACCAAAATTGCGCACTGCTTTGAGTCCATAACACACTTCATAGCCGCTCTGAGCGCCACCTCGGTTTTGCCGAACCCAACATCTCCGCAAAGCACCCTGTCCATAGGAACGGCGCTTTCCATATCGCCTTTTATTTCCGCAATGCAACGAATTTGGTCGTCGGTTTCGGCGTAGGGGAAGCGGTCCTCAAAATCCTTTTGCCAGTCGGTGTCGGGGGAAAACTCAAATCCCTTAGCTTGCATACGTTTTGCGTATAGCGCGATAAGTTCCTTTGCCATATCGCGAACCGCCGAGCGCACTCTGTTTTTGGTATTTTTCCAGGTGGTAGAGTTAAGACGGGCGAGTTTTATGGTGTCATCGGCGGCGGCGCCGATGTATTTTGCAACCATATCAAGCTGGGTTACGGGAACATATAAAACATCGCTTCCACCGTACTGAATCTTTATATAATCCTTGTAGATGCCCTGCATCTCAAGTTTTTGAATTCCTTTAAAAATTCCTATTCCGTGTGCCGAGTGGACAACGTAGTCACCAACCGACACGCTCGATAGGTCAAAAACCGCCTTGTTTTTACGCTTTTTCTCTCGCTTTGCACCTTCTGAGAGAAAACTTATTACAGATATTTTTTCAATGGGATAATCAAAACATGCCGAAAGTTCGCCCGAGAGGACATAGGCGGTCGAGGGCGCGGGGAGAAGGTCATCACTGTTTGTAACTCTGACCGAATTTAAGCCCTCACGCGTAAGATCCCTGTGCAGATAATCTGCAAGATTGTCGCTCGGAGTGGTTAAAATAACGGTGTGCCCGTCACTGAGTTGACGGGAAATCTGCTCAAAAAGAGTGGAATTTTTGCCACTGAAGGCGCCCGACTGCGAAGCCTTTATTGATAAAAATTTACGGGGAGAAAAAAGCGGAAAATTCCTCGAAAATGAGTCCATAAGCACGCATCTGCTGTGCGCTATGCCGTCTATAAATCTGCCTACGTCAAGCGAAAGTTCACTGCAACTAGGGTGCATCTGACCCGAGGATATAAGTTCAGAAACCTGCAAACTTAAGCGCTCGTAAAAGCCTTTTGCTGCCTCATTACAGTCACTAAGTTCACAAACAAACACTGCTCCGTCTATGAAATCTAAAAGTGAGCAGGTATTCGGCGAGAGGGCAAGATATTTGTCGCTGCAAAAGTCAATTCCGTTTTGGAGCAGAGCAATGTCGGACACAAGTGTCTTTTTCTGCTCTTCGTTTTTGCATTTTTCTAAAAGGTCAAAAAGCGTGCAGGCAAGTTCATCACGCTCAAAAAATATCTCGCGAGCAGGGGTAATGGTGAGCGTCTCAACGCTCTCACTCCGCCTTTGAGTATCAAGGTCAAAAGGCGAGATACTGTCAATATCATCGCCCCAAAGTTCAATTCTAAAAGGCTCAGTGTGGGCGGGGCAGAAAATGTCTATAACCGAGCCACGCACCGAAAACTGACCTACGCCGTCAATCTGATTTCGCCTTACATATCCGCCCGAAACAAGTCGGGAAATGAGCGCCTCGCGGTCAATACTGTCGCCCGATTTTAAGGTAAAAAAAGACCCCTCAAGAGTTTCTTTTGAAGGGCACAGTTGCATAGCCGCCGAAACCGAGCAAACAAGCAGGGTAGCATCGCCCGAAATGGCGCTGCAGAGCGCAAAAAGGCGCTCCTGCTCGTATTCACGGGAGGAGGTCTCATTCATATTAAAACAGTAGTCGCGCTCGGGGTAGAAGACCGCACTTTTGTCTCCCAGGAAACTTGAAATATCCCGACACATCTGCCTTGCCATCACTTCGTTTCGGCATACGACAAGGCTTACCTTGCCCTTTTCTGCCGCGTAGGAGGCTATGTGTGCCTTGTGAATATCCGCCGCCCCTGTGAGACTTATGGGGACATCGCCCTTTTCAAGCGCCTGTAAAAGTTCGGAAATGGCCGAACTTTTTGAGAGTAGTGAAGACAGAAAACTCACTTTTTCACATCCTCATAGGGTTTTGCTATATATTATCACATTAGCGTTGTCAAAAATGGTAAAAACTAGTTGTATTTACCCATCGCCGACTCTAAGTCACCGCTTAGTATATCGCAAACCGCATCGTAAACATCTGGCATATTGCCGCGAATTGTCTCGCGGTCTTTTAAGGGGATTTGACCCAAAACCCAGTCTGCAAGGTCATAATCAGGATGCG
This sequence comes from Oscillospiraceae bacterium, assembly GCA_045542675.1. GTDB lineage: Bacteria > Bacillota > Clostridia > Oscillospirales > Ruminococcaceae > SIG578. The sequence continues at coordinate 11,085 of JAZQLL010000007.1, read as the reverse complement.
GCTTTTGTCCCACACCGATTTTAACTCGCGGGAAATCCTCGCTAGAGAGGCAGGAAATAATACTCTTAATTCCGTTGTGACCGCCTGCAGAGCCTTTTCTTCTGATGCGCATTTTGCCGACATCGAGGGAAACATCATCAAAAATAACGATAATATTTTCTGCAGGAACTTTATAAAAAGAGGCAAACTGAGAAATACTCCTGCCGCTTTCGTTCATAAAGGTTTGCGGTTTTAAAAGAATAACGCGCGCCTGCCCGATTTTAGCCTGCGCAAAGAGACCCTGGAACTTAAGTTTGTCTACCTTGGCACCGCATTTGTCGGCAATAAAATCAAGTGCCTCAAAGCCGACGTTGTGCCTTGTGGTAGCGTACTTTGCTCCGGGATTTCCGAGACCCACTATAATAGCGTCAATAGGTCCGCCTGCTTTTTTCTTAAAAAACACGCAAAATCACACTCCGTTTTAAGTAATGCCCAAACATTCGGCGGGTGCTAAATGCTTGGGCATAGACATAGAATTTAACCAAAGAGGGGGGATACCGGCTTGTCCTCGTAGATGCGCTCGATAGCCTCAGCAAAAACGGGGGCAACGGGAATGGTGGTAATCTTATCGATCTTCTTGTCCTTGGGAAGAGCGATGGTATCAAGAATGATGAGTTCTTTAATGGGGCTTGCCTCAATTCGCTCGATAGCAGGACCCGAAAGTACACCGTGGGTAGCGCAGGCGTAAACTTCTTTAGCGCCGCCTACTTCCATAATAGCCTTTGCGGCATTGCAGAGGGTACCTGCGGTGTCAATCATATCGTCAACGAGAATTACTCTCTTATCTTTAACATCACCGATGATGTTCATAACCTCAGAAACATTTGCTTTCTGACGGCGCTTGTCAACGATGGCGAGCGGAGCGTCAAACTTAGCGGCAAAGTTTCTTGCTCTTGTTACAGAGCCGAGGTCGGGAGAAACTACAACAAACTCGTCTCTGCAATCTTTGAATTTATTACAGAAGAAGGGAGATAAAATGGGAACACCTAAAAGATGGTCAACAGGGATATTGAAAAATCCCTGAATCTGAGGTGCGTGAAGGTCCATCGTGAGCACACGGTCTGCTCCGGCGGCGGTAATAAGATCTGCACAAAGTTTCGCTGAAATGGGATCGCGAGCCTTGCTCTTTCTGTCCTGGCGGGCGTATCCAAAATAGGGGATAACCGCAGTGATTCGTCCTGCCGATGCGCGCTTGAAAGCATCGATCATAATGAGAAGTTCCATAAGGTTGTCGTTAACGGGCTGGCAGGTAGACTGGACAATGAAAACATCCGATCCACGAACCGATTCCTTAATCGAAACGGCTATCTCACCGTCCGAAAAGGTTGTAACCTCGCTCTTACCTACAGGCAACCCTAAGTGTGAAGCGATTTGTGCTGCGACATCGGGAATAGAGTTGGCAGCGAAAATTTTAATGTCTTTACCGTGCAGATTCATAAAACATCTCCGTTTCTTCGGCGATTTTATATGTACAGGAATATTTTTTCGCCGAGTTTTCAAAAATATACCTGCTTTTTAGTGTGCCATCCGACACAATTGATTACAATAATTATTTTACCACACAAATTTTATTATGTCTATACAGTAAAATCGACAAAAGGAAAAAATTTACTACAAAGTTATTTATAGAATTTGCCCTTTTACCCCAGAATCTCATACACAATGTCGGAAAGCGTGCACAGTTCATTCATAGTCATAGCCTCGGCTCTCTTGGTGGGAGCGATACCGTTTTCCTCAAGTTTTTCACTAAGTAGCGCCTTGTCAATGTGCATTGTGGCAGACACAGAGTTAAGAACGGTTTTGCGCCTTTGAGCAAATGCCGCCTTGACGGCTTTAAAGAACATCTGCTCGCTTTTGGGGTTTATCGGGGGCTCTTTGCGAAGTTTAAGTTTAATAACCGCCGAGTCAACCTTGGGCGCGGGCAGGAAACTCTCTCTGTCAACACCGAAGAGAATTTCGGGCTCGCAGTAGTAACTAACCGCGGCGGAAACCGCCCCGCAGTCACGCTCGCCGGGTGCGGCGCAAAGCCGCTCGGCCGCCTCTTTTTGCACCATAACGGTTATGTTGTCAAGCGGCAGATTCGCTTCTAAAAGTCCCATAATTATGGGCGAGGTGATATAGTAGGGAAGGTTTGCGCAAACCGCAACGCTAAGCCCCGAGAACTTTTCACTAATTAAAGCATTGAGGTCAAGTTTCATGGCATCGGCGTTTATAACCTCGCAGTTAAAACAGTCGGCGAGCGTTTCGGATAGAATAGGAATAAGCCTCTTATCAAGCTCAATGGCGACCACTTTTTTGGCAACTTTGGAAATTTCCTTTGTCAGAACGCCGATTCCGGGTCCAATTTCGATTATTCCGAAATTTTCATCTCCCGAAACACACATCTCTGCCATTTTTGGACAGACCTCGGGATTAATAAGGAAATTTTGTCCCAGCGCCTTGGAAAACTGAAATCCATGGCGTGAAAGGAGCGCATTTATGTGATTGATGTTTGAAAGTTCCATATAAAAACTCCGTTTATAAAAAAATATGTTGCAATAATAAAAGATTTAAAGTAAAATAAAATTAGTAACCGAAAGGAGCGACAAAATGAGAAGAGATAAGATTAATTACTATCTTGATATTGCCGAAGCAGTTTTGGAAAGAGGAACCTGCCTGCGCCGTAAATTTGGCGCCATTATCGTTAAGAGCGATGAAATTATTTCAACAGGTTATGCGGGTGCTCCCCGCGGTCGAAAAAACTGTTGTGATGTCGGCTCCTGTCGAAGAATGGAGCTTAAGGTTGCTCCCGGCGAGAGATATGAACTCTGCCGCTCGGTTCACGCCGAGGCAAATGCTATAATCTCGGCATCCCGCGATGCAATGATAGGAAGCATTTTGTTTTTGGCTTGTCACGATACTGAGACGGGTCAACTCGTTTCGGGCACCGTTCCTTGTAGTATGTGCAAGCGCCTTATCATAAATGCAGGCATCGAAAAGGTGTATGTAAGAGATACAAAAGAAGATTTCAGAGAATTTGCAGTGCGCGACTGGGTGTATTACGATGATTCACTCGGCGAGCATGAGGGTTACTGATTAAAACGCGGGCGGAAAGTTTTCTTTCCGCTCTTTTTATTTGTAGTCTCCTAAACAAAAATCAGGAATAAACCCCTCGGATGAAGAACTCATTTGCTGAGTGTACCCCTCGATTTCAGGGAAAGAGGAAAGATAATTTATGGCGGAATCGTATTCTCTTTTTGTGATGGGCCTTTGCAGGTCGGGGAAACTTGAGAGATCAAGCTCACTTATAGGAGTATACTGTGCCATAAGGCTAAAGAGCATTTTCCTGCCACTTGAAATCTCGGCAAATTTCTTTATAACCGCCTTGGTATTGAGCATCTGAGAGGGCAGTATAAGATGGCGCACGATAACGCCCTTTTTAAGAAGTCCGTCCTCACTAAGCTGCGCATCTCCGACCTGGCGGTACATTTCTTCTATCGCCGCAAGGTTTATCTCGGGGTAATCCTCGGCGCGACTTAATGTTTTGGCAAGCGAGGGGAAAGCGTACTTCATATCGGGCATATAAATGTCAACATATCCCTCAAGTTCTCTAAGCGCCGAAACGCTCTCGTAACCCGAACAGTTGTAGATAACGGGAACGGGCAGCTTGGGGGTAAGGCTTAAAAGAATCTTGTCCATATAATGAGTGGGGGTGACAAGCTCGATGTTGTGAGCGCCCATTTCTATAAGTTCGTTATAGATGTCCTTAAGTTCATCTGTGCTTATATCTTTGCCGAAATTTTTGTGGCTTATCTTGTGATTCTGGCAGTAAACGCAGGAGAGATTGCATCCCGAAAAGAAAACTGTACCTGCTCCGTTTGCGCCGCTTATACACGGCTCTTCCCACTTGTGCAGGCTGTAGTTTGCGATGCGGATGTTGTCACCTTTTTTGCAAAAAGCACCCGATTTGCAGCCTCTCGGGCAAAGAGTACATTCTGCCAAAATCCCCACCTCACAAACTATAAAATAACAAGATAAGTATATCAAAATAAGGACAGTCGGTCAACCGTAAAGCTACAATTTAAAACAAAAAACAGGATTTCGTGCCCTTGCACGAAATCCTATTTCTTTTTAACCGATTTAAATATAACAGAGCCCTCGGCATCAATGTAGTAGCCTGAGGTGGCCTTTGATGACACAAAATATCCGTTCTCAAAGAAGAGGGGACTTACGCTGTAGGTATCATACAAAGCCTGCTCAGCGCTTTTAAAAAGGCGCGCACTTTGGGCCGCCGATAAAGCGCTCTGAGCCGCCGCAAAATCCTTTTTAAAGCCTTGATTTTGGATGCCAAAAAGGCAGGAAGGCGAGCCCTCGTCAAAGTATCCTAAAATGCAGGAAGGGGTGTTGTAACTTACTTCGAGCGGAATTAAAGCCGCCGCAAAATCGCCGCTTTTCACCCTTGAAATAAGCGCGGACTCGGAAAGGTATGTGGGTGAGAAATAAAGCGAGAGTTCTCGCTGGTAAATCTGATTGAGCGCTGCAAAATTCTCCCTGCAAAGAGCGGAGTCGGCAATGAGTATTTCGCTGTTGTAAATTTGTGAAAGCTCAAGACTTGAGAGCGCGGCAGAATATAGTGTTTTTGCCGCATCGGAATGGTATTTTTTAACCGCAGGATAACCCGCAAGTTCGCGGTAATTTTGCGAGAAAACCTCGGCACTATCGTCAACAAGTAGGTCGGTGACGCGGTGGTGATCGCCGTTCTTTATGGCATTTCGGTCGGTGCAAAGGATTACCGCGCGGCGTAAATCTTCGTTTTGCCATAATTCGTGACTCGGGTTTAAAACCATCGTCCAGACAGTAGCGGTGTGTTCATCAATAACAAAGTTGTCTCGGCTTTGCAGCGCATCGTACTGCTCGCAGGAAAGCAGCGCGGCATCAATCTCGCCCTCTTTTAAAAGGGCGGTGTGCTCGCGAGTAGACTTAGGCTGATAGAATAAAAGAGCCGAAACCTGCGCTTTTTTGCCCGAAAATTTGTCGTTGGCAATGAGTTTTATAGAACTTTCGCCCCAACTTGAAAGGCAGAATTCTCCGTTAAATAAAAGGTTGTCGCGGTTTAGCCCGTACCTGCCCGAAGTAGAGGTGAAAAATTCCTCGTTGCAGGGAAAAAGTTCGGGACTTGTAAACGCCTCGAGTAGCGCCGAGTTCTTTTGAGATAGGGTTATAACTAGGGTGTAGTCGTCGGGAGCGGACACCCCGAGTTTACTGATTTTTCCGCCCGCTAAAACAGCGTCAGCGCCCTTGATGCTCTTTAAAATGTTCATAACGTCGGCATTAGGATTGTCGGTAAAGAGCCTTTTGATAGCAAATATAAAATCGTGAGCGGTAACGGGGGCGTACTTCTTAATACTGCGCCCCTGCGCTATGCACCAGTAGTTTTGCTCGTTTAACTTAAATGTGTATTTTAAACCATCACCAGATACAGAATAACTTTCTGCCGCCGCCGAAACAATTTTCCCTTGGTCATTTTTATACAGGAGCCCCACAAAGCAGTTTTTGATAATCTGCAACTCGCTATCGCCTTTTGCGGTTTGCGGGTCTAAATTTTTAGGCGAGGAAGAAAGCAGCCAGTAAACAGTTTTTCCGCCGTCGGCAGTTTTGCAGGCGCAAAGCGGACAAATGCATAAAATTATGCATAATATAAGCGCAACTGTTTTAAGTAAAGCATTTCTTCGCACCTTTAAAACCCCCTTAATAAAATGATTACACGATTATTATAATCATTATAACAAAATGCAAAAAATATGTAAAGTATAAGATTTTTTACATAATTTGCGTGCAGAGGTGAAAACTAACAAAAACGAAAAAAGGTGGATATAGATGAAGTTTCCAAGTAATAAGGAATATGAAAAATTAAATAGTAGCCTGGCGCCCAAGTCGCCCTGCCTTAAAAACTGCATCTGGGCTTTTGTAGTGGGAGGACTTATCTGCGCGCTGGGACAGGGGCTTATAGAAACCTACCTCTATTTAGAAATCTCGCAGGAAATTTCCATGGCGCTTGCCTCGGTAACACTGGTGTTTTTAAGCGCACTTTTTACAGGTCTCGGGCTTTATGATAAACTCGCAACCCACGCGGGCGCGGGAACTGTCGTGCCCATAACGGGCTTTGCAAACTCTATCGCTTCGCCCGCCGTCGAGTTTAAAACCGAAGGACTGGTGCTCGGCCTCGCTGTTAAAATGTTCACCATCGCAGGTCCCGTTTTGGTCTACGGAACTGTCGCCAGCGTAGTCTACGGCGTAATTTACTGGATAATACAAATGATAATAGAAAAGGCTTGACCCACTCGGTCAAGCCTTTTTTCAATATAAATCACTAAATAGCATGTCAATCATTGCATAATCAATGCCACTTTTTCTTGTCCATCTATTAACAGGATGAGCAAAAAAGGAGCGATCACTTAAGGGGTATAGCATGTCTTTTTCTTTAGTATGCCCTACAGTAACGCCGAAAGAATCATCAGTATGCAAGATATTTAAATATCCAAGCATATCAATAAAGGCATCAATTTGTTCAACCGTCATCTTCAACAGTCCAGAACCCTTTAGTTCTTTGCGAAGTTTAGATGGTGGTGTGTTTTCTGGTAATGACTCTATGAGAGCAATTATCTCATTAAAAAAATGAAGATCTTCAAAAGAGTAATTTGGTGTTGGCAGTGTTTTATATTCTTCCAGATAAACAATTGCTATGTTTAAGTCAAAACAAAATGGAATCAAAGCCTTATAATAAAAATGCCACATATCTGTATTTATGTGCCAGAACTGCATTTTTGGCTCATCGCTTAACTTGCTATTATACTTACATATTTCGCAAGTGTTCTCGGAGTACACATCACCCGTATAATTAGTTCCTACATAACGTTTTTCAAATTTGTGTTCCGGTAGGTTTTTTATGAAATAATAGCAAGCGAGGGCGGTGCGATATTCGGGCGCATTATTGGCTACACCATATAAAAATGCACGAGCCAATTCCTTTGTATCAAAAGCATCAATTAATTTTTTAGCATAGCAAATTGCCTCGTCATGAGGGTAAACTTTTCCTGCAATTTTCATTGTGCCCTCACTGACTGCCGGTAAATATACATCAATAGATTCATTCCAAAAATCCCGAAAATCCTTCCTTGCAAACTGCTTTAAAAGTTTTAAGGACTGTTTTTTGTTGCAAGCAGTTATGGGGGATTTTAAATATGCTTTTATATCTTTAACATAATCAGCGTTGACTTTTTTGGTTGGGTTATTGTGCATCATCATGAATAAGGATTCATACCACTTTAAATCGCTCGCCATATTTTCACCTCACTTTTTCCTATTATACCACATCACGACTCTTATGTAAACTTTTTTATAAACTAATGGTTACCAAGTTAAAAAAGGCTTGACCCACTCGGTCAAGCCTTTTCTTATAGCGGAAGCTCAATAAAAGAATCGTTGAGAATAACAGTATTTGTGGCAATTTTGGCGGTCGTTTGCACCGAAAATAGCCCTCTGTTATTGGTGTGCCTTACATAAAAGGGAAACGCGGATGATGAAATGTCAATGCGCAGTTTTTCGCCCTTCTTGATTACAAAAGCGTGTTCATCAAAGGAAAAATCCATCTGAATTTCGGTATTCGGCTCGTAATCTTTGGAGAAATTTGAAATCTGATTTATATCATCGCGAAGTCCAAAATCGCCAATATCTTTACAAAGACTTATGCGAACGTAAAAGCAGGTGTCCTCGCAGTTTGATTTAATTTTCAGACTCGCCTTCATTTTACCCTTCACAAAGGTATCTTCTGCAAATTCGGGGGTGTACAGGGTGATTATATCATCTCGCTCGTTGGGTTTGTTTTGCAGGGCGCAACCGCCGAAATTAGCGGACAGTCCGCCTCTGAATGTTGCGGGATTGTCGGGGTTGTACTCGTACGATACACTGCCGCTGCCTATACCTATTTTTTGATACTTGCTTGCCGCAGCAAAGTCATCGCAACACCACTTATTGTCAAACAGTTTGTAATATGTAACCTTGCCTTTTTCAAACTGAGCCATACCTTTGCCGCGGACATCATCAAACCAGCCAACAAAAATATTGCCAAACTTTTTGTGGATATTTCCGTCCTCAAAATTTATCGGTTGACTCTCGCCGTTGCAAACATGGTCAAAGGGATGAACTGCGAGCGCGGATTTTGACTTGGTGCTTTCATCAAGAGAGTTCCACATATCAAAAACTCCGCCGGTGTATATGTCATAAAATCCTGTAACCAGCAAAATCGGGATGTTGGCGTGTTTTATGGCATCGTGCGCCTCGCCGCCACCGTAACGAGTTGACCAAAAGGCATCGTTCCTGTTAGGATGCCTTAAGATTTCGTCAAAATCCTCGGCGCTCTCGCCAAAAACAGTTTTGGAAAAATCAGATAGCGGGAGCATATTGTAACTTTCGGGGGTGTAGTTCTTTTCGGGTATGATTTTTCTTTTGTACATGCTGACATACCAGCCGCCGTGAAGTCCCATTTTGTAAAATCCGTTGCGGTAATTGCAGTTATATCTCTCACAGTCCTGCACCTGTAACACAGCGCCCTTTATGTCGCTTGCGAACGGTGCTGTTACAAAATGCACAGATGACGAATAACTGCCGCCGCACAGATAAAGTTCCCCATTGTAGAAGGGCTGTTTTCTTATCCAATCCTGTAAAAACAAACCGTCTTCTCTCTCGTATATGTAGGGGATGCAGTCGCCGCTGCTTTTGCCTCTGCCGCGGCAATGTTGGAACACAACCGCGTATCCACTTTCCATCCAGGGAGCAGAATCCTTTAATTTATTCTGACAGATTTCTTCCTCGCCAAGAGTTTCATCTGCATCAACGTATGGTGTGCGGTAGATAACGGTGGGGAAAGTTCCTGTACTATCGGGTAAACAAATAATTGTAAAAAGCTTTGCATCCGAAACTTCTAAGTATTCGAAAAATACTTTAGGCTGCTTCATGAAATTTTTGCTCCTTATTTATGTTGAGACAAAAGCCACGCTAAAAGTTCTTCTGAAAAGGCTTTTACCCACGAATCGTGCGCCACACCTTCGTATATGGTGAGGTGAAAATCGGGATTTGTACCCTCTAGTTTACTAGCCATCTCAAGCGTCTGGGAAGGGGATACAACCTTATCCTCTGCGCCGTGAAAAGCCCAGATCGGCATCTTCAGAACGCCCGCGTTCCATGCCATCCCTCCGCCGCAGCAGGGGGCAATAGCGGCAAACAAATCGGGGTACGCCATGGCGGTGTACCAGGTTCCGAAACCACCCATGCTAAGTCCGCAAAGATAGATTCTGTCAGCGTCGGCAGAATATGTGTCGATTAAATTGTCGATAAAACTCTTTATGGACTCAATTTTTGCCACCCAGAAGGAATCGATGGGGCATTGCGGCATAATGAGAATGCAGTCCTTGAGATTATCGTCATTTACAATGTTTGAAAAGCCATTTACTAAAACTGCGTCAAGGTTGTCCTGACCGTTTCCTCGCTCGCCTGCTCCGTGAAGCTGAATAAGCAGGGCGGGTTTCTCGCTTATGTTGTCAGGTACATAGGCGATAAATGGGAAACCTAAATCTGAGTTAGAATTTTTGATTACTTTCATTGCTTCATCTCCTAAAAAGAGTCTACACAAGTTTTATACCATACCGCCATTTTGATGTCAATATAAATGTATTGCAAAAATGCCACATTCTTGCCCTTAAATAAAGCATCAACCCGCCAAAAAAGGCTCGCCAAACGGCGAGCCTTTTTAATATATCAAGCATCTTATTTCTTTTTTGCCAGAGCGGTTATAAGCCCCATAGCCCCACCGGATAAAATCCAACCCAAAACAAACATAAGCCACCAAGGTAAACTGAAAAACTCCGATAACATTCCGTCAATCCAGAGCATAACGGCAGAAAAAATCATCATTGCAGGCGTAAATAAAATTGCAAAAAAACCGCCAAAAAGCATAAAGTAAATCAAAAACAATTGCCAGAAGGGAGTATCGTAGCTGAATATTTCGTTCCTCTCCTGCTTTGTAAGCTTTTTAAGTTCTGCCCTTTTAACTGCGATTGTGGCTGTTTTTCTTAATTTTTCCCCGATTTCCTTATTTGGCGAGGCGGGAATAGCACAATTAACGGTGCTGGAGTAGCATCTTCCCCGTGCGTTAAAACCGCAGGAGAGATAATCAGTTGGTGTTTCATTTTTTCTGAGCAACTGCGTGCCGGATACAAACTGAATGTTAAGGTCGTTATCAAAGCATTGCTCGTTGCAGTGAATATGAAAGGCAACATTTTTCTCAAATGCTACAAAGTAACTCATCCCGTGTGACTCAGCAAGGTGAATTGATCGGACATCTCCTATCTTAATAAAGTCGGGATATGTTCCGCTATAGCCATACCCTACCATAAGGTTTTGGATATTTGTTCTGATTTTTCCAAGCTGCTCTTTGGTATAGAGTGTTTCTGCGCGCTTTGGATATTCTGCTTGACTTTCTGAAATTAAATCATACAGTTCTCTCCAAAGAGGCTCATATTTTTTGAAACACAACTCAAAAATCAATTTGCTGGAGCACTTATCATACCTTTCACTACCAAAAGCAATACCGTTTAGTTTATCTATTTTCTTAGTTAATTTATTGAATTTATATTTTGAAAAATAGGATTTTAAAATAGAGTATTCGGTATTGGGCTGACCTGCTATAAACGATGAATACGGAGAAAATCTACATAATTCCGTAAGCAAAGGCACAAGTTCCTTTTCTTTTGAATTTAGATATTCTTCGCCCAGTGAACGCTTTAAAAGTATTGAGTGAGCAAGTTCTTGCAGAGAAATCCAGGGCAAAGTATCAAAAGTGAGTTCTGCGCGGTAGCACGAAACTAAAATTTTAGCATCTGTAAATTCTATTATCTGTTTGCGGGAAATAATGGTGTCCCACTTTTGTGTGGTGAGGGTCAGGGCATATTTATCCTCATTTTTTGACAATGAGCAGTTTATAATATAGTCAAATTCCTGCAATGATACATC
>JAZQLL010000006.1:0-9732 GCA_045542675.1 Oscillospiraceae bacterium | reverse complement strand
CTTATTCCGCTTAAGATGTATTTCAAAGGCTCTTATGTTAAGGTTCTGATAGGCCTTTGCCGTGGTAAGAAGAATTACGATAAGCGAGAGGCGATTGCTCAGCGTGATTCAAAACGCCAGATTGAAAGGGCGATGAAAGAGCAAATACGTTAGCGAAGGCTGAAAAGCTTTGATTTTCAGCAGGGCTCCCCAAAATCTGAGATTTTTGGGGAAACGAAACAATCGCCGCAAAACTGAGGCATGCCACTTGTGTGCAGCCGAAGATAAAGCGGCGAGTTGGAGAGAAGGGGGCGTAAAGGTTTCGACGGGGATTTTGAAGTATCCGGAGCGAGCTGTGGTGGGTGCCACATAAAAAACCCAATTTTTAAAATTAAACGCTAACAATAATTTAGCTTACGCTGCCTAAATTACGGCGGCTGTCCTTCCCCGATTACCGCGTTCGGGGGTAAGGGCATCAACGTGAGCGGTGCACATGAACCGGGAAAGCTTTGACCCGGTCACGATTTTATGAAGCTACCGGCAGAGTTTGCCTGTCTTTGGGCTGACTCTGTGGGGAATCTTAAACAAAGACTACGCTCGTAGCGCCGGATATGAATAGGTTTTCGGACAGGGGTTCAATTCCCCTCGCCTCCACCAAATGAATTTTGGAGGAACACCTACTTTTTCAGCGGCGGCCTCGCCGTCAGGTGTCCCCTCTGATACAAAACAGAAACCCCGCTGTCTTATATTAAACTCTAAGCCAGCGGGACTTCTTGTTTACTTTTTAATCATTTGGCTCTGTTTGGACGAAAGTAAATGTACCGTCTTTATAGCAACTCCAAATGTTCTCTATTAGATGTTCTATTTTTTCATATTCTAAAGGAAGCAAAAACTCTTCTTTAGAAGAATACAAACCATATACGAATTTTCTGTCATATTTTTTATCGTTGTGCGGGAAGTAACTGCTGGGGTGCTTCTCAGTCAGTTCAGTATATTGAGAAATTGCAACCGCAGCAACATCATTGCCATCAGGTTTACGAATAATAGCGAATCGCTGCGTTGATAGCCACGGATATACAAGTTCGCCATTTCTGTTGATGTAGTATTGTCTAAAATCGCTTTCGCCGTATTCTCCATCTCTCTCCCATACAAGAATATGGTTATCATCAGTTACAGAAATGTCGCTAAATCTTGGCTCAATTAGAACCTTTCGCTCTTTTGTATCGTAAAGACCAATAAGGGCTTCGTCATCGCTATCACGAGAAAACTCTAAATAGCGGTCATTATAATTATAATAAGAAATATACGGGAATCTTGTGCCGGGAATTTCATTTCCTTTAAGGTCAATTAAATGATAAAAATCATCAGTAATTTTAGTGACTACGGCAACACCGTATTTGTTAAACGGACGGGCTTCATCATATTGGAAACCAATCACGGTTTGTCCGTTTCCATCAATGTATCCGCAATGATTTTCGTAGTACCTTTTGCCCTCTGGGGTTCTATACCAAGTTCTGTTGAGATTTACCGAAGCAAGACCACAGGTAAACTCGTGAGCAAACGCATATTGCGGTTCAATTATAAATTCGCCTGATTGGTTCTTAAACCCATAATTGCCGAAAACATCGTCAATCTCGCATTCGGGTTCAATAGTGGTCTCGGATATTAGCGGTTCGGGTAACCCTTCATAATCCATCCAATAGTGATACCAACCGTCGTCATCGTCTTTATTTCTCTTTATATGGAATGCTTTTTCATCAGGCACCTCGTTGCCATTGATATCAAAATAAGCATTATCAATGCAGAAAATAACTCGTTCTTTATCTACGACATAGCAGGATTTACCCTGTTTGGAAAATAAAATCTTCATAAAATCACCTCTTAATAAGAGTCTAATATATTAACCGTCCCATAAAATGCACCTTATAAAATAATTTTAACATATCCTATAAAAAAACTCAAGTGATATAAAGCACAATGAATTTCTATCTATTGAGAATGATTTTTCTTTATGTTATAATTATTTGCGAGGTGAACAAAGTGGAATACATACCTATAATATTTATTTTTATTGTCGCAATTTTCTTGTGCTTCTTACTACTGTTTTTAAGAAAGCCGAAATCTACTCCCCAAAAGCCAACGCCAATACCGATTTCCGAATATGATAGCGAAGGATATAATCGTCAAGGTTATAACGAAGTCGGCAGAAACAGACAAGGCAAATATAATCGCTATTATAATGTTAAATGCTATAAAACCGAAATGTATAGTGAAGAAGGATTTTTAGATATTCGCAAAAATCCTCTCTACCTAACCAACCACGCACGAGAGCGTATGTATGAGCGCATGGGCATCGATAATGATGATAGAATGTGGGACCTTGCATTCGAAGCCTATCAGTTCGGCAAAAGCAAATTACAGCTTATGAAATCCGAAAGATACATCATAGAAGAAAAAGAACAAGAATATGGTGATAGCGTAATTTTGATTTATCACGGATATTGCTACGTGTTCACCGAAAACAACGGCCTCAAAACCGTCTACCAAAACGATAGAGTTAGAGTATAAATTAACCGCTCCGTTAGAGTAAAACCTAACGGAGCGGTTTACTTGTTCTACAAAACTTTTATACCTGATTTTCTTAGTTCTCTAATTAACTCTTGTGGGGTTTTAGATAGACCGCTATCTAATCCCCAAAATTCGTTAATTGTTTTTTCTACACATCCACCTTTAATACCAATCCAATCACTCTTGCCTTTTTGTATCATATCCATAATAAATTTTGGTTGTTGATATTTTTCGCGACAACATTTTTTAAATTTTTTTCCACTACCACAAATACACCTGTCATTTCTATGAATTGGTTTTTTATTCTGTTCTTGATACTCAATTAACTTAGAACAATATTTGATATAATTATTATATATATCTTCATCAATATCGTAGAAAAAGACCTCTTTTTTTGTCATACAAGAATGATATATTCCATCAGCATATTTCATAATTATTCCCCTGGGACTTGAAATCTTAGATTTAAAAGGCTTAATCTTTTCAAGATCGTCTTGATGCATAGCAATACATTTTCGATAACTATTTCGAACAATCACTTTCTTCATCTACAACAGTTCGAACCTTAATCAGTTGGACAATTTCTCTTCCAGTTCGGGTACTATCATTGTAAACACCAGCAAAAAGCCCTTAAGTATCGACAATATTCCATTAGAGGAGATTGACGAGGCCTTTGAGGGCGAGAAAATGCAGGCGGATGGGGTTTCGGAGCGAAACCCCGCCGCTCCACCACAGAAAACACCCGAAAGGGTGTTTTTTATTTATGAAAGCGGGAGTACAGCACCATTTTGAAAAAGTGCAAACATAAACATTCGTGAGTGATTTGACTTTTTTCTTGCATAAACCACCCTGAAATGCTATAATAAAATAAAGTGGTGGTTATATGAAAAAATTTCTGAAAATTTTGAGCGGATTGCTTTCCGTAGTTGTTTTTATTATCGAACTTGCGGAATTTTTGGGACTGCCTGTAGCACTTTTACTTATTGGAATATTTTGTGATATGCCGTGGCAGTTTTATCTTATCTCAATCGGCGGGTGCTTTGTGCTACTTGTTATTGCTGAAATTGTGGCACACATTATATTTAAGTCAACCTCGCCAATACTACAAAGAAAATTAGAAAGGCTTTTTGATAGGTTAAATAGGAGTTCAAATGAAGATCTTTAAAAAGAAAGTAAAGAAGATTCCCGACGGAAAATACAGAGTAATAAAAATTGGTAAAGATGCAATATATGAACTTTTGCGCGAAGCAATTAAGGACAGGGCAGAGGGCTTTTTTGATGTGTCAGATAGCACATCAATAGTTACCTGCTTTGATATTGATTGGGAAAAACAAGAATTTATATGCATTGCCCGAAACGAAAAAGGTGATGACGAGCGCCTTGATTTCGATATAGATACAGAGGAACTGTTTGAAAAACTTGAAAATACTACAGACTCTGTTTTTTGTGAGGACCGATATATTGAACTGTCGGAAGATGAATAAAAAAAGCGAAGTGATTTTTCACTTCGCTTTTTCTTTTTAATTTAAACTAAAAACTACATCTCGCCCTCGTGCTTGGTGGCTTTTTTCTTGCTTGGAGTAAGTGCGGTTTCGCCGCGCAGGTACATAACGAGTAGGCCCAAAAGCACCAAAACGGTTGAAGTCTTGATGATATAGGGAATAACGGTTTTATAAATTACCTCGCAAATCATAGCGGCAGTATCTCCGCCTATGATAAGGGCGGCGATGTAGCCGAAAAACGTCAGTCCGCCTGCGAAAAGGCAGATCATAATACCGTATCCAAAAACGGTCTTGAGAACATCCGAAACCTTTTTAAGAAATTCTTTCATTTGTCTGCCTCCTTACATCCCTAAGATTGGTAGCCAGCCCATAAGTACGGCCACCTCTAAAATAAACTGAGCCGCAACCCACCAAAGATTATTTTTAAACGTTTTGTCAAAATCTGACTCGGCAAGTGTCATTCCTGCATACATTCCAAGTCCAAGCGGCGGGGTGATTCCGCACATAACTCCGCAGATACAAGGGAGCATTGCGGCGGAGAGCAGGGGATCGCAACCTGAAGCCGCCAGGGTTGAAATAAACATGGGTCCGAAAATGACAACCAGTGAGGAGCCGGGGATAACCATTCCCATAAAGCAGGTTATAATGCAAATAGCAAGCACTGTTCCGAATTTGCCAAAATTGAGCGAGGTTATAATGGCGCCAAGTTCGTTTGATACATTAATGTCGGCAAAAAGAGCGCCGATCATATAACCGAAAACGCATACGCCAATTGCAGGTGCGATTGTTTTAACACCATCTGAAAACATTTTTGCAATGCCGGGAATGGTGACAAGCTTTTTATCTTTACAGATGAGAATTGCATATATAGCGGCAATTCCGCCGATGAAAAGCAGGATGGAACTTGAGAGATACTTTGCGCCCGCCGCACCAAGTCGCTCGGTGAAGAAATTGTCTTTGAAGAAATAGTCAAGTACAAAAGGAAGTAAAATTATAACTGGCAATAAAAGTCCGCTCCAGCCTTTTTTAAGGGTATCACGAAGTCTGGGAAGTTCTTCTCTGGGAATGGGCTTAACCTTGTAATATTTGCAAAATCCCCAAACCATTACAAGTCTTTGGATTATAAACCAAATTGAAATTCCCCAGAGAACTATCCAAAACTGTCCTGTTGTTATTTCTGCATTGGGATAGAGCGCCGCATAAGCACCAAGTGCCGCTACAATATTTGAAGACGGGGGAATCATATTTCCCATATAACTTGCGTTGCTTTCAATGTTGGCCGCAAGTTCGGCGGGAAATCCCGACTTTTTCATTGCTGGAATGGTGATTGCACCGGTTGCCATAACGTTTCCCGGACCCGAGCCCGAGAGAGCGCCCATAAATGCGCTGGCAAGTACTGCGGTGTAGCCTGCACCACCTGTAATCCTGCCGATAATCGACAAAACTATGGCAATGCAACTGTCGATCACCTTTGTTCTGGTGAGAATAATCGACATCGCGACAAATGCCACCATTGAGTACAAAAGTGAGGTGGATAAGGCGCTTTCAATATATGCAAAAACGCTACCCCACCTGCCTGTAATTGTTAAAAGGAGCAGGAAACTAATTAAAACCGCCTCGTAAACGGGGCGCTTCAGCGCCGCAAACCATATTATAATGACTGCGAGCATCACCGAAAGGTATATAAGTGACATCGGCATTTATAAATTCCCCCTTGACATTTTAATGTATAACTGCTAAGTTATAAGTAGTATACCTAAGGTGGAATAATTTTAACATAAAAATTTTATTTGTCAACAGTTTTTTTAAAAAAAAGAGGAGTCAATTTAAAATGAATCAAAAACAACTCGAATATGCCATACTGCTTTCACAGGAAAGGAGCTTTTCAAAGGCTTCGGAAAAGCTCGCTATATCGCAGCCTGCTCTCAGTAAGCAGATTTTAAGCCTCGAAAACGAACTGGGGATAAAACTCTTTGACCGAAACAGTATTCCGCTTAAGCTTACCTCGGCAGGCACTCATTTTATAAGTGAAGCTCGTGACCTTTTATATAAGGAGCAACAGCTCTTGCGCTCGATGGAAAAATACAAAAGCGGTGAAGCAGGCGAGCTGGTAATCGGTATTACCCCGTTTCGAAGCGCATACCTCGTTTCCGAAACCATAAAAAAGGTGAGGGAGAAATTCCCTGATATAAAGGTGACACTATGCGAAGAGGGAAGCGAAACCCTTAGAAAAGAGGCGGCAGAAGGCAAATTTGATTTTGCAATAGTCAACCTTCCGGTTGATGATACCGTCTTGGATGTGCGCGAACTTGAGGCGGATAGATTGGTGCTTGTTTTACCAAAACAATTTGAGGACAAATATCCCGAGTTAGTAGATAAGAAAGAGATTGAATTTGAGGATTTAAGAGACCTGCCTTTTGCCGTTGTGAGTGAAAATCAGGAAATGCGCCGCCTTTTTGACAGACTGTGCGCGGCTGCAGGGTTTGAGCCCGATATTGCAGTGCAGGCGGTGAGCCTTACGACCGCTTGGGCGATGGCGAATGCAGGTGTTGCGGCAACGCTGCTGCCATGGCAGTTTGTGGCGCAAAACGGGTCTTTGGCAGACGTGAAAATCCTGGAACTAAAGAACGCGCAGTACGTAAGACAACCCGTTATCGTAACAAAACGAGGTCAGTATATGACCCGCGCCGCCGCCTATGCTATTGCAGTTTTAATGGAAAAGAAAAAATAGAAACGGCGCCGAAAGGCGTCGTTTTTTGTTGCATTAACAGAAAAATTGGTGTATAATATATAAAAACACGCTCGAATACCTTAGTGTTGACGAGCATAAACTCGGGGGGTGAATATTTTGGCAAAAAGGAAACTGTTTTGCGAAATAAGTCCGTTTTGTTATCAAATTTCGGTAAAAAAAGAAATTATGGTAAGGCACGTAAAGGATTTTTTAAGCTTTGAAAAAATTGCAAAAGAGAAACGAGAGGCTCATCTTCCCCACATTGTAAAAGGACACGCCTCGATTCTGGTGAGAAAACTTCATAATGTTGATTTGAGGTTGCAGGAAAATAAGGTAACAAACATTAAGTTGGCATGTGATAAAATAAACGGAATAATAGTTCGTCCCGGGCAGACATTTTCGTTTTGGCGGACCGTAGGGAAAACAAGCAGTAAACTCGGGTATAAAGAGGGCCTAGTAATCAGTAAGAAAGGTTTTCGTCCGGGAGTAGGCGGAGGGCTTTGCCAGATGGCAAATATGGTGCACTGGTTGGTACTTAACAGTCCGCTTACTGTTACTGAACTTCATCATCATACTGATGCACTTTTCCCCGATGAGAGACGAAGAGTGCCATTTGGAACGGGAACATCTGTTAGATACAATAATGTGGATTATAGATTTAAAAATACAACCGACCAGTGTGTTCAGATTTTAGTCTGGTGTGAAAACGGTGAACTTTGCGGTGAATTGCGAAGTGAGAGGGAATATCCTTATCGCTATAGACTTGTTGAGGAAAATCATCACTTTAAAAAAGAGGGCGATGATTATTTCCGTATTTCGCAGGTTTATAGGCATGTTATTGACAGATCGACTAATGAGACGATAAAAAAGGAACTTGTTCTTGACAACCACTCGCTTGTGATGTATGATCACGATTTGATTCCGCAGGAACAAATAAGAGGATAGTATGATAAACAGAATTGAAAAAGCGGCAAAAGCAAATTCCGACAGACTGGCCTATATACATAATAATGAGAGTATAACCTATAAAAAGCTGTGGGAGCGGGTTTGTGAAAACGCGCAGTATCTTGAAAGGCAGTCGACGGGTCCGGTAGTCGTGTATGGACATAAAAGTGTTGATATGATGGTGGCGATGCTGTCATGTCTTAAGGCAAAAAGAGCCTATGTCCCCGTAGATGTTTCTATGCCTATTTCAAGATTGAGAGATATAATTGAAATGTCGGGTGCAACTCTTTTGATAGATTGTGAACCTATTTGCATTGATGCAGTAGAGGTTTGCAGTCTTGATGAACTTTCAAAGTACTCATCTCTCGAACCAAAAGAACAGGTAGGAGATACGGCGTATATTATATTTACTTCGGGAAGCAGCGGAAAGGCAAAAGGAGTAAAGGTTTCCGATAGGAATCTTAACAGTTTTGTGCACTTTATAACCTCTTTAAATCCTTTGTGTGAGTATCAGAACGTAAATGTATTGAATCAGGCAAGTTTCAGTTTCGATTTAAGCGTGGCGGATATGTACTATTCGCTTTGCGGCGGCCACACGCTTGTGGCGCTTGATAAAGCGGCGCAAGAGGATTTTGGCGAAATGTTCAGAATAATAAAGGAGAACGGCATTTTGGTCTGTGTTATGACCCCGACTTTTATGAAACTCTGCCTTTTAAATAAGGATTTTTGCGCTGCAAATTTTCCCTGCCTTAAGTGCATCTATTTTTGCGGTGAACAACTTGAGCCGAGTCTTGTCAAAAGATTATTCTCGGCTTTTCCGCAGATACGGGTAATAAATGCCTACGGTCCTACTGAGGCGGCTTCAGCGGTTTGCGGCGTTGAGATTCTAAAAGATGATATTGACGATGCAAAACTTTTGCCTGTAGGTAAAAAGGGTGACTTCGCCTGCGATATTGCTGTTGAAAACGGTGAAATCGTTATAAAAGGCGATAGCGTTGCTTGCTATCTCGATAATATAAAAGGCGGATTTTATAATGAAAACGGTATAAACTGCTACAAAACAGGTGATATGGGGTATTTTGAAAACGACTTGCTGTATTGCACGGGCAGAATTGATGGGCAGATAAAGTACAAGGGCTACAGAATCGAACTTGGCGATATTGAAAGTAACCTCAAAAATATTGAGGGAGTTCTGGATGCCGCGGTTGTAGCAAAATGTGACCAAAACAAGAACGTTAAATCATTAAAAGCGTTTGTAGTGCTCGATAAAAATCAGAGCATCGGTATAGTTAGTGAGAAACTCAGAGAAAAATTGCCCTCTTATATGATGCCGAAACAAATTAAATCCATCGACAGTTTGCCGATAAGTGCAAATAAAAAACTTGATAGAAAGCGGTTGAGTGAACTATGATAGATGTAAAACAACTTTTGTATAGTGTCTGCGACAATGAATTGGTTTTCGAGGACGATTGCGAACTTATAGAAAGCGAAATACTCGATTCTCTCGCGATAATAGACCTATTTTCTAAACTCGAGGACATGGGGATAGATATTCAGCTTACAAGGATAGATCGAAACAGACTTAAAACCCCTAAATCCATTCGACAGCTTTTAAGTGAGTATTGTGAAGCAGAATAATACGGACAAAAAACGGGAATGCGCTTTCGATGTACGCGAAAACACTGTTCCACCTGCCTGTAATTGTTAAAAGGAGCAGGAAACTGATTAAAACCGACTCGAAAACGAACTGGGGATAAAACTCTTTGACCTAAACAGTATTCCGCTTAAGCTGACCTCGGCTGGCGCTCACTTTGTGAGTCAAGCTCGTGACCTTTTATATAAGGAACAACAGCTTTTGCGCTCGATGGAAAATATTATAATATAAACGGGTGATATGTTATGGATGAAAATATCAAAAGGTGTGACAACTGCGGCTCCGCTTGCGATATAAATGATACATATTGCAAAAAATGTATGCATAGTTTTAAAAAGACTGAGAAGGAAAGG
>JAZQLL010000005.1:0-5471 GCA_045542675.1 Oscillospiraceae bacterium | reverse complement strand
CCTGATGCCACCTTTTCGGCGTTTTGCTTGATTTCATCTACTGGAAGCCCGCACAGTCTGCTCATTTCCTTAATGTGCGGAGTTAAAATAAGCGGCGCTTTGCATCTTTTTAATATATCTATGTCCTGCGCGGCGATATTTATTCCGTCGGCATCTAAGAGAGTGGGTACTTGAACACCTTCTAAAAGCGAGAAAACAAGTCTCTTGGTGTCCTCACAAATCGACAGACCGCATCCCAGTAAAACTGCAGAATATTTTTCTGCCTCGGATAGTAAAAGGGGAAGATTTTTATAGGAAATGGAGCCATCTTCGGTCTCACAAAGCGGCAGAGTTATCGCCTCGGGCAAATTGGCGCGTAGAGGCATAAGAGCGCTGTCACACGAGGCGGCGCAGCAAATTCCAACACCACACCTTAAGGCACTTTTAGCCGCAATTATCCCTGCACCTGTGTACTTTTTGCAGGATGTGACTGAAAGAAGTTTTCCGAAATCGCCCTTGTTGCAATCGCGCTTGCGCGGTTTTAAAATGCCTTTTATATGTGATTTTTCTAAAATAATGGCGCTCATAAATTCGTCCTCCCACTTTTTGTAAATCTATTGTACCACAAAAAATCCGAGCTTGCACTATGAATTTTTGAAAATATGTGATATTATGTAAAAAAGAGGTGAGGGCAGTGGATAGATTTTACTCATATAACAGTCATTTAAAGAAAATCTTCGGGCAAAAGGTTTATAAACTAAGCCTTAGTATAAGTAGCACCTGCCCTAACCGAGACGGTAAGGCAGGGGTCGGCGGATGCATCTTTTGTGCAGGCGGCTCGGGCGAGTTTGCCGCCGAGGTTAAAAAGAGCATCTCCGAGCAGATAAGGGACGCTAAAGAAAGGGTTAAAGATAAAAACCGCGGCGGAAAATATATAGCATATTTTCAAAGTTACACCTCGACCTATATGCCTGCCGATAGTCTGCGAGTGCACCTGAACGCTGCACTTTCTGAGCCCGATGTTGTTGGAATTTCTGTTGGCACACGCGCCGATTGTCTGGGTGACGATATACTCGCCGTCTTAAAGGAAGTTGCCGAGAAAACACATCTTACGGTTGAACTCGGACTGCAGACCTCAAACGACAAGACCGCCGCTATTATAAATAGGTGTTGCCCGCTTGAAAAATACATAGAGGCTACAGAAAATCTTCACAAAATTGGTGTCGAGGTGGTCTATCACATAATTTTGGGACTGCCTTTTGAGAATGAGGAAACCATGCTCGACACCGTAAGATTTGCGGTAAAAAACGGCTCCGACGGAGTGAAATTACAACTACTGCACGTTTTGAAAGGCACCCCACTTTGTGAAATGTATGAGCGGGGCGAATTTGAAACCTTAAGCCTTTCTGAGTACTGCGAAATTCTGGGCAAAGCGCTCGAAATTCTGCCTCCCACAACCGTTATTCACAGGCTGACGGGCGATGCGCCAAAACGCATTTTAATCGCACCCGAATGGAGCGCAGATAAGAAAAAGGTTTTAAACACCATAACAAGATATTTTGAGCAAAACGATATAATTCAGGGCAAAAAATATCCCGAAAGCCTATAGGCTTTCGGGAGTTTTTTATAGATTTGAAATTCGGTTTTTAAGTCCCATTCTGTCAAAAATAATTCCGACCGCCACAAACAAAATTGCGCTCGAAACCGTTTGTATAGCATTCATCGGAATGGATGCGAGCGGAACGACAAATCCGCAACCATAGATAAGAACTTCAGCGATGTAATATCCGCCGATGCAGAAAACCGCGCCGAATAAGAGGGCTACAAGATTTCGTGCGCAGATGACAGTTTCCTTTTTAGAGGTCAGCATCAAAGCCGAAAGGGATTTTATAATAACAGTAGGCAGTACCCACAAAATCCCGCCGCTGGCAATATCTGCAAGCGCTCCGCCGCAAGCCGCCGCCGCAACGGCATAAGGAGTCGGCAAAAAGGCGGCACAGAGGTACACGAGGGTGTCGCCTAAATGTATGTATCCGCCGTTTATACCTATGCCGATGTGTATCATAGTCGCAAGGAAAATCAGTGCGGCAAAAACCGCCGAAAGCGAGAGATACAAAACCTTCTTGTTTTTCATAAAATTACCTTCTTTATTTTATAAGTTCCCTTAAAAACGGCTCAAACGCGATGCCGTCATTAATATCTGTTTCAAACTGCGAGGTAAATGCTGATGCCTTTTCTACAAAATCTGCCGAAAGGCGCGCTGCATCGAAAAGGGAAGAGCCGCGGGTTACCGCACCGCATAAAATCGATGCAAAAAGGTCGCCCGTGCCGGGATAACTTATGTTGGTGCGCGGGTTTGAAATTATGGCAGTTCCGCCTGTTTTACTATCGGAAACCGCGGTTTTTATTTCACTACCCGAAATGATACCTGTAAGCACAACACTGCGCTTTCCGTCGAGACTAAGCTTAGAGAGCAAACCTAGCGCACAGTCGTCACTTATTTCTTCCGAAATGTACTGGCTATCGGTCAGTATACACGCCTCGGTGATATTTGGGGTGATAATATCTGCCGCGAGGGCGAGTTTTTTCATCTTTTCGCACATTTCTCGCGTGTAGGTGGTGTATATCTTACCGTTGTCACCCATAACAGGGTCTACAAGCACGAGGGAGTTTTCGCCTTTAAACTCACTGATGAAATTATAGACTATATCTATCTGCTTTTCGCATCCGAGAAATCCCGAAAAAACTGTATCGAACTTGAGCCCCAGTTTTTTCCACTCGTTTATGTAGTCTGCCATTTTGTCGGTGTAACTGTCAAAAAAGTAGCTTTTATATCCCGTATGGTTAGACAAAATAGCGGTAGGAACAGAGCAACACTGAATTCCCATGCTCGAAAGGATGGGGAGGGCAACACAAATAGAACACCTGCCAAAACCGGTAAAATCATTTACAACGGCGCAGCGACGGGTCGGATTTTGCATTATTCTCTCCTCCTTTGCATTTTAAATTGTGTTAATTATAAAACATTTCCCTAAAATTTGCAACATTTTGACATACAAAATTCACAATTTGTATTTGATTTTTATATATAAAAGGGCTATAATGTATTCAAGCAATATAAAAGTGGCTTTTTGGAGGAGATGTATGGCAGAATATACCCATCTTAAATGTCCGGTATGCAGTGAGGAGTTTTTGGAGGATAGCGATGTTGTCGTTTGCCCCATTTGCGGAACTCCCCATCACCGCGAGTGTTATAAAAACCTCGGCAGATGTGCAAATATAGATTGGCATAGTGAAAATAAAATATATGATGCAGAGCTTGAGCGTGCTGCTATGGAGGGCGAGGCAATCCGCCTTGAAAGAGAAAGGCTTGCCGCCGAGGCTCGTGAGGAGCAAAATGCGCCAATCGTATGTACCCGTTGCGGACAGAAAAATGAGAGTACGGCGCTCTTTTGCAATAACTGCGGTATGCCGCTTAAAAGCGGTTTCGCTTCGGGTGAGCCCAAGGGACAACCCGAGCCGACAAGACCGCAATTTTTTGCAGCAAATCCTTTCACCCCACCTGATCCCAACGAGGAGTTTGACGGAGTAAAGGGCTGGAAACTTGCGGCGGTCGTAAGGGACAATCAGTTTAGCTTTATGCCTAAATTCAGAGCCTTTACACAAACCGGTAAAAAGGTGAGTTTTAACGTATTTTCCCTTATTTTTGCACCTTATTATTTCTTTTACAGAAAGATGTACGGTATAGGAATATTAGCGCTCCTGCTGGACCTTTTGTGCCGAATTCCGCAGACCCTTTTGAATTTTGAAAAGAGTGCTCTTTCTAAGCTCCTCAGTTCGTATATGGACACCAACGTTTCCATGGGATTTGAGTTTACGGCACAGCAGATGCAAATTTTACATTTTCTCAGTTTTATCGCCCTTATAGTTTCTTCGGCAATTGTTGTTTTGAGCGGACTTTTCACAAACTATCTATACTATAATAAGTGCAAAAAACTTTGCAACAAAATTGATCGAGAGGCAAAAACCCGTGAGGAATTTTTTGCGGCCGCAGACAAAAAAGGCGGCGTTAACAGAGCAATAATAATTGTGTTTATTGCACTGATGTTTATAGCTTCTTGGGCGTTAACATTTATTACAATGAATGGATCACTTAATTTTTAATAGGAAGAGGGTAATTTCATGAAAATCAGGAAAGCGGTTATCCCTGCGGCAGGCCTCGGAACAAGAGTGCTTCCCGCATCAAAGGCGTGTCCTAAAGAAATGCTCAACATCGTGGACAAGCCTGCAATTCAGTACATCGTTGAGGAAGCGGTAAACTCGGGTATTGAGGATATTCTTATCATCACAAACCGCGGCAAAGGGATTATGGAAGACCATTTTGACCGCGCTCCCGAACTTGAGGAAAGACTTCTTGCTTCGGGCAAGCAAGAGATGTATGACGAAATAGTTTCCATTTCAAAACTTGCAAATATTTCGTTTATCCGCCAGAATGAGACTAAAGGCCTCGGACACGCGATTTTACGCGCCGAGTCATTTGTAGGCAATGAGCCTTTTGCAATTCTTTACGGCGACGATGTTATTATGGGTGAGGACCCCGTTTGCGCTCAGCTTTGCCGTGCTTACGAGGAATATAATAAGGGTGTTGTAGGAATTAAAGAGGTCTCGCTCGAGGCCATCCAGAAATATAGTTCCATGAAAACCGTCCCCTTAAAAGACAACCTCTATTCCATCACCGATATGATAGAAAAGCCTAAGCCCGAAGAGGTTTTCTCGCTTTATTCTATCTTAGGCAGATGTGTTCTCCCTCCCGAGATTTTTGAAATCTTAAAACAAACCCCTCCCGGAGCAGGCGGAGAAATTCAGCTTACCGATGCCATGAAAACCCTTGCGATAAAAGAGGGTATGGTGGGCGTAGACTTTGTCGGAACCCGTTACGATATGGGTAACAAACTCGGTATGATGAAGGCAATTGTTGAAACCGCTTTAAAGCATAAAGAGATAGGCGCAGATTTCAAAGAATATCTTAAAAACCTCGAATTTTAAAAATTAGAATTTAAAAATCTCCCAAAGCATACAATTTATTACTGTATGTTAGGGGGATTTTTTATGTGTAAAAAAATTGTTTCGTGGATTGTCTGTCTTTCGCTTGTGCTAAGCCTTGGCTTTTCGGTTTCGGCAAACGATAGTCTCTCGGTTTCGGACTACGTAACAGCGCCCGCCTGGGCAAATGAGGTTACTCAAACTGCCGTGAGCGCCGAAAATTTAAATCTCGGCGGAAAATCCATAATCTTGATCGAGGAAACAACGGGCAAGGTGTTGTATGAGCGAGACGCCGATATAAAACTGCCGCCCGCATCCATCACCAAAATCATGACTCTATTGCTTACTATGGAAGCTATAGAGGCGGGTAAGTTCTCGCTTGACACCCTCGCTACTTGCTCTGAGCACGCCGCCTCGATGGGCGGCTCGCAGATATGGCTTGAAGTTGG
>JAZQLL010000004.1:0-1877 GCA_045542675.1 Oscillospiraceae bacterium | reverse complement strand
CTTGCCCGGCAAAATTGCCCTTAAACTTTGCCCCAATATACTCAGTCATATAAAGTTTTGCGAGTATGTCATTGCGGTTACGGGAAGTAACGGCAAGACCTCTACCTGTGAGCTTATTGCCCACGTGCTTACCGAGTGCGGCTATACCGTGGCGTTTAATAAGGAAGGCTCCAACCAAATCGAAGGCGTTACAACCCTCGTTTTAAATGAGTGCGATCTTAAAGGTAGGGTAAAACCGCAGGTTTTGATAATAGAGAGCGACGAGCGCTTTGCGAGATACACCTTTTCGCATTTTGCTCCCACACATTATGTGGCAACAAACCTTTATCGCGACCAGCTTTCGCGAAACGCCCATCCCGAATTTGTTTTTGATGCCATCCTAGATAGCATTAAGTCCGAGGATACAACCTTGGTACTCAATGCAGATGACCCCTTAGTTTCACTTTATGCTAAAAATCATAAGAAAACTGTGTGGTTCGGCGTTGAGAAAAACAGTCTTTCACAAACAGACAATACAAGCATCTATAATGACGGCGCGTACTGTCCAAACTGTAAAGAAAAAATGGACTACGATTTTTATCACTACGCCCATATCGGCTCGTACTCTTGTAAAAATTGCGGTCACAAAAGGCAAGATCCAGACTTTAAGGTCGATAGCCTTGACCTTAAAAACGGCGTAGCGGTGATAAACGGAGAGCATAAAATATCGCTTTTCCTAAAGAGTATCTATAATGTTTACAATAGCCTCGCGGCATTTTCGGTGGCCACCTTGGTGGGTGCCGAACCGAGCAAAATCTGCGCTGCAATAAGCGGATATGTTCTTAAAAACGGCCGTTATACCTGTTTTAAAGTGGGTGAGAGAAGAGGCGTGTTGCTCACCTCTAAACACGAAAATTCGGTGGGCTATAATCAGTCTATTGAACTTGCAAGAAGCGCTAAAGATGGCGCCAGCGTGGTAATTATAGTCGATGCCATCAGTAGAAAGTACTTTACCGGCGAGATTTCGTGGCTTTGGGATATAGATTTTGAAAAACTTGACTGCCCCAATGTTAAAGAGGTAATTTTGGCAGGTAAATATGCCTATGACCTTGCAAACCGCTTTGAGTACACCAATATTTTAAGTGACAAAATTTCGGTTGTCCCCGATGTTCTTAAGATAAATGAGGCACTTGAGAATGGTGAGGGCGATGTAATAGTTATAACCTGCTTCTCGGATAGAGAAAAGTTTTTAAGCGGCGTAGAAGAGGTTGCCGCCGAGGAGTGCGGATTGCCCTTCTAACTTAAGAAAAGAGGATTTCTATGAAGATAAAAATTCTTTCGCTTTACCCCGATTTAATGAATCTATACGGCAGTAGCGGAAACGTCCGTTGCCTTGTAAGACACATAGAGGAAAACGGGGTAGAAACTGAAACTTGTCAGTATACCATCGGCGATAAAATAGATTTTTCTGATGTTGATATAATTTTAATGGGGGCAGGCACAGAGCGTAGCCGAAACCGAGTGCTTTTCGATATGCAGGGCTTTCGCGATGAGCTTAAAAATTATATCGATAATGGCGGTCTCTGCCATTTCTGCGGAAACAGTTTTGAACTGCTCGGCAAAAGGATAAACTGTCTTGATGAGAGCAGTATAGAAACGCTCGGATTTTATTCTTTCGAAAGTTATGAACTTAAGAGAAGAGTAGTGGTTGATACTGTTTTAAGTTGTAGCCTTTTTGATGAGAAAATAATCGGTTTTATGAATAAGCAAACCTCTACAACTATTGTTCCCAACCCGCTTTTCAGAGTAATCTCGGGAACGGGAAATGCAAATGACAGAAACGATGAGGGCATTATGGATAAGGGACTTTTTGCGACTCAGCTTTCGGGCCCCGTTTT
>JAZQLL010000003.1:0-11141 GCA_045542675.1 Oscillospiraceae bacterium | reverse complement strand
ACAAATATTTATCTATTTTTCATCTAATTGTAGGGGCGATTCGCGAATCGCCCCTGCGATAAGAGGCAGAATATAGAAAAGGTAAAGGACTAAGTCCTTGCGAGAGGGGGACGAGCATCGAGATGGGGAGTTTTGTTTTTTCATATTCGTTTCGCATTGTAAGCGAAACCAGGGTTTCAGTAAATAAAAGGCGATGCGACGGGGGGACAGTCGGTCCCCCTTAAATGCACTTTTTTCCATATTTTTGTTGCTATGGACAAAAATATGGTGCCCGCGCGGCATGAGCGCAATACAGTGGGGCTCGGTCTACTGCGGTTCGGTCACGGCTCGGCTCTGACAGTCCACCGGACTGTCATTCACTCTCTCGCCGCCGCTTCGCTACAATTTCTGACGCGCCGCAAAGCAAAACAGAACGTCATAAATGCCGTTCCCTGCATTTTTAATCTCGTTTTAATATTAAAAAATGAACATTTTTCCAAATTTGAAAACAAACTGTGAAAAAAGGTAAAATTGTTTGACAAGAAGGGGCATTGATTGTATAATATAAGTTACTGTAAAGTAGGGAAGTATGCCTACTTGATAAGGTTTTCCGTCCCTTAAATGCGGCGGGCTAAACTAAAAGCAATCAGTTCCCTTATTTAAGGGAAAACAGGAGGACGACAAAATGACCATTGAGGTTAAAAACCTGACCAAAAGATATGGACACAACAAAGCGGTCGATGACATTTCTTTTGAGATAAAGGAAGGCGAGATTGTAGGTTTCCTCGGACCTAACGGTGCGGGCAAGACTACAACAATGAACATTCTCACGGGCTATCTTTCGGCAAGTGAGGGTGAGGCTAAAATCGGCGGAAAGGATATTCTCGAGGAACCCTACGAAGTCAAAAAACTCATAGGCTACCTTCCCGAGCAGCCGCCCCTTTACCATCAGATGACTGTTTTGGAGTACCTCAATTTTATATACGACCTTAAGAAGGTTAAACTTCCGAGAGAGGAACATATTGCTTCCATCTGCCGCCTTGTCAGAATTGACAATGTTGCAAACAGAGTAATAAGCAACCTCTCAAAAGGTTATAAGCAGAGAGTTGGAATTGCTCAGGCGCTTGTTGGCAATCCTCCTGTGCTTATTCTTGACGTGCCCACTGTTGGCCTTGACCCCAAACAGATTATCGAGATAAGAACTCTTATCAAGAGACTCGGCGAGAGTCACACAGTAATCTTGTCATCGCACATTCTTTCCGAGGTGCAAGCGGTTTGCGACAGAATTATAATCATCAATAATGGCAAAATAGTTGCCGACTCGTCGGCTCAGGAACTCACCTCAAAGTTCGGTTCGCTTAAGAACCTTTCGGTTCGTATTGCCACAAAGGATGAAACTGCGGCGTACAAGATGCTCAGTAAAATTCCCGGCGTTGAGCGTGTTGAAACTTCGGGCTGTAAAGAAGCAGGCTCGTTTGACTTTATTGTTCGTTGCGAGGAAGATACAGACCTTCGAAACGAAATCGCAAAGCGTATTTTGGAGCGCGGATGGCCGCTTCTTACCCTGCGTGCGCAGGAAGCAACACTTGAGGAAATCTTTATCGGACTTGTAAATCGTGATACAAAGGGAGGTAAAAAATAATGCTTGCAATATTCAAAAGAGAATTCAAAAGCTTTTTCACAACCCCCCTCGGATATGTAATTTTAATCATATTCAACCTTTTCAGCGGCGTGTATTTCTGGTTTGGCACACTCTATAGTGCCACAGTTGATATGACCTATGTGTTCAGCGGATTTACAATGATCGTTCTCGCCGCAACCCCCATTCTTACCATGAGACTTTTAAGTGAGGAGCGCCGCCAGAAGACCGACCAAGCGCTGCTCACCGCTCCCGTTTCGCTTACCTCGATAGTTATGGCAAAATTCTCTGCCGCGTTCTTGCTTTTTGTGCTCGGAATTTCCATAACCCTCGTTTATGCGGTGGTGCTCGCCTTTGTGGCACAGCCCGCCTGGAGTTACATACTTGGAAACTATCTCGGAATGCTCCTTCTCGGCGCGGCTCTTACCGCGGTAGGACTTTTAATTTCCTCGCTTACCGAAAATCAGCTCGTTGCCGCAATCGTAAGTTATGCGAGTATGTTCCTTCTCTTAATGCTCGACACGATTGGAAATCTTGTGCCCGTTGCATTCCTTCAGAATTTATTCTACACCCTTTCTTTCCAGACAAGGTACAACGCTTTCGTATCGGGAATTATATCAATCGATAATGTAATGTTCTTTTTATCTGTAGCAGCAGGCTGCCTTTTCCTTACCACTCGCGTAATGGAAAAACGCCGCTGGAGCTAATGAAGGGAGGTTGCCTTAATGTTTAACAAGAATAAAAAGTCCAAACAGGATGAAGTTATAGAGGAAATCACAGGCGCCGCCGAAGCAGAGGCTCCCAAAAAGGAAAAGAAAGAAATCTTTAAGAAAATCCGCTCAGACAAGAAAACGGGGCTTTCTAAGGATGAACTTGTAAAGCGCTTTAAGTATGGCTCGCTTTCGGTTATCCTTACTGTAATAGTTATTGCAGTTATAGTGATAGTCAATGTGCTTGTTGGCGTTGTTGCCGATAAATTCCCCGAAATGAGTATAGATACTACTGTAGAACAGTACTACGAACTTTCGGACGCATCAAAAGACTACCTTGCCGACCTTGAGGAATATGAGATTGAGGTAATCTTCATAGGTTCAAGAAGCGAACTTATGGCCGACACATACTATAACAAGATAATCACTCTGGCCGAAAAATATCAGCAGGCGGCTCCGCATCTTACCGTTTCCTGTATTGACCCCGATTTAAACCCCGGTTTTGAATCGAAATATAATAACGCTGAGTTTAAGGTTGGTGATGCCATTGTCGCTTGCGGTGAGCGTTACCGTCACTTAAACTCTGCCGACTTCCTTGTAGAAAAGACCGACGGTACCGAGCAGAGCACAACCGGCGAAGAATCGGCTTCCAAGGAATACTCGCTTAACGCCGAGTATGGTCTTACAACCGCTATAATGGTAGTAACCGCATCGGACAACCCCGTCGCAACCATTATAAATGGTCACGGTGAGTATGAACTTCCCAAACTTACACACCTGCTCGAGAGTAACGGATTTACCGTTAACACCCAGAGTATCGTAAAAGAACTTGATTACAACAGTAATCTGCTTATCATTTCCGCTCCCACCAAGGATTATTCCGAGGAGGACTTAAAGAAACTTGATGACTTTATGTACAATGGCGGAAAATACGGCAAGAACATCATGTACGTAGCCGACTATAGACAACCTGCACTTCCTAACCTCGAGGCGTTCCTCTACGACTGGGGAGTTGAACTTGAAGAAGGCGTTGTTTATGAGAGTGACGATAGTATAGCATACGCAAATATGCCCTATCTTAACACCCTCACATTCGTTGACCCCGACTTAGCACTTTCAACCGCGCTTACCGAGACTACCGCTTACGGTTTCTGGGGCAGACCCGCTAAAATTGCGGACGTGCTCGATGTAAATATGGTCAACGCGGTGGTGCTCCAGCACAGCGAGACCTCAAAGGTGGGCACACTTGTTGATGGCGCCTTTAAAAAGGGCGAGGGAGACGGCTCGTATGTAGCAATGAGTTACACCAGTATCCAAAAGAATGACGAGAACTTAAATCTCTTGGAGTCCAACCTCATTTTTGTTAACTCAACTGCATTTTTTGAGGACCAACTCTTTGAAAAATCATATTCGGCAAACCCCGATATTACAATAAGTGTTGTTGACGCATCACTTGGCCGTGAGAATAGTATCTACATTCCCACAAAGAGCCTTTCGGCAGCCGCGCTCGGTATTACCTATCAGCAGGCTAACTGGATAGGCGCAATAGCAGCCGTTGGGATACCCGTTATTCTTCTTGTGATCTGCCTTGTTGTGTATATTCGCAGGAGGTACTTATGATAAAAAAGATTAAAATAAGCGCTCGAGTTCGCTCGATAATTATTGCGCTTTTGTGCCTTGCCCTGCTTGTTGGCGCCGCCCTTGCGGTCACCTTCTGGCCCGAGAGCAAGGATAAGGGGGAGGGTAGTTCCTCTTCCGCCAGTACAAGCAGTGAGCAAATGACTGAACTCGGCTACCTGCCCGTTTATTCATATAAACAGTCGCAGGTAAGGGATATTTCGGTCGAAAATACTCTCGGCGGATTTAACTTTAAATATGTCGGCGAGGAGTCCTGGCAGCTTCAAGAGGTTAAGGTCGCTCCTAAAGATGCCGAGGAATTAGAGGATATAATTTTAAGTGCCACCGAGTTTGCGGCCACGAAACTTGTTGCCGAAAACCCGACCGATTTTAAGTCCTATGGACTTGAAAATCCGCTCGGTAAGGTTAAAATAACATATAGCACAGGCGAGGAACTCGTTGCCCACATAGGTGATACAAATGCATCGGGCAGTGTTTATGTTTACCTTGTAAATAATGATAAAATTTACGTAACCGACCCTGGCTGGTCGGAGCCGTTTTTGCTCAAATATACTGCCTACATTGACCTTTCGATAGTTGATCCTCTCGAAACCGACGAGGATGGCAACGATGTTGACCCCCATGTAACCAAGATAACCTACACAGGTAAGGGCGTTAAAAATCCCATCGTTATCGAGGAAAATCCTGAGTATGTAACTCAGCGTGAGGAAATTGAAAATAATGAGAGCGGAACCACTGAAGCGACCGTAAATGCCGCTCAGTTTATGTTCACCTCGCCTATGGTGGCGGATATTTCAAACGATGCGTTTGAATCAAAACAGTATGAGTATTATGGACTTCAGGCAACGGATATTTATGTCCTTAAACCCACCTCGGCGGACCTTGCGAAGTGTGGACTCAGTACGCCCTATGTAACAATCTCCATAACCGATAAAAACGGTGTTACCAAGATAAACCTCGGTAACAAGGTGACTATTGGCGATAATGAGTATTACTACGTTACATCAAGCGTAAAGACCCCCATTTTCATCGTTGAGGCGAGCAATTTCACCTTCTTTGAGGAAGACCTCATTGACTATATGAGCGCCATTGTTGTTAATGTTATGATAGATGATATTAAGACATTAACTGTTGAGATGGACGGCAAGAAATATGTCTTTGAAGAGAGCGGAGAGGGAGAGGAACTTATCGCCAGATATAACGGCAAGAAACTTTCTACATCTGAGTATCGCGACTTCTATCAGCTCGTAATGCTTGTGCTTTGCGAGGAGTCGGTGGAGCCCGGACAGTATAAGGGTGACCCCGAACTTAAGATAACCTACACCTATCGCGAGAGAGAAAAGGTTGATGTGATAGAGTATGTTAAGGTTGCAACCAGAAAATATATGATAAGGCGCAACGGAAGCGACCTGGCGCTTGTTCGTTCCAAGTATGTTGATACGCTCAAGTACGGCATTGGAGAACTTATTGCCGGAAGAGACGTTCCCAGCGATTACTAAGCCAAACCACTTTTAAGTGGCTTGGCATCGATATAAATCCCTTTGGGATTTTCGATATAGGCTGATGCCTTCGATATGCGCTATGGCGCTCGATATGCAGAAGCGAGAAGGGATTTGTATCATATCGACTTTACCATCAGGTAAACATATCGATTTTGCCGCGAGGCAAAAATATAGAATTGCGGAGCAATATATCGAAAAAACAGATAAAAGAGAGCCGATTTAGCTTAAAATCGGCTCTTTTATTTTTGCATTTTATACCCACGAGTGAAAAAAAGGAAAAAAAGTTAAAAAAATGTCATAAAATTATCAATTTTCCTCTATTTAGGTCTTTATTTTTTGAAAACTATTTGCTATAATGTACTTATGAATGTCAAAATAGGAGAAATCCGCATTTTGAGAGTGAAACCCTTCGGGTTTTTAAGCATTCATTACAGTAGTTTAATTGACATTTGTCAAGTTTTAAATGGAGGTTATGCAGATGGCAAACACTATTTGTAAGGTTCCCTTTAAAGGAACCGAAGAGCAGAAAGCACAGCTTATGCAGGTGATTTCTGAGCACAAGGACCAAAAAGGTTGTCTGATGCCCGTAATGCAAAAAGCCCAGGATATCTATGGCTATTTGCCCATCGAG
Source organism: Oscillospiraceae bacterium (assembly GCA_045542675.1). Classification (GTDB taxonomy): domain Bacteria; phylum Bacillota; class Clostridia; order Oscillospirales; family Ruminococcaceae; genus SIG578. The sequence goes on along the minus strand of JAZQLL010000003.1, from coordinate 5,042 downwards.
GTTCAGCAGATAATCGCAGAAGGCTTGAACGTTCCTCTTGAAGAGGTTTACGGCGTTGCAACCTTCTATGCACAGTTCGCTCTCAATCCCAAGGGTGAGTACAAAATTTCCGTATGTCTCGGAACTGCTTGCTACGTTAAGGGCTCGGGCGATATTTTCGACAAACTTTCTGAAAAACTCGGTATCGGAAACGGCGAATGTACCGACGATGCAAAATTCTCGCTTGAGGCTTGCCGCTGCATCGGTGCTTGCGGTCTTGCTCCCGTTCTCACAGTTAATGATGAGGTTTACGGCAGACTTACCGTTGACGATGTTGACAGAATCTTAGCAGAGTACGGTTTTGGCAAATAAACCGCATACACTGTAGCTTTCGAAAGGAACGGTAACTGTATGAAAATCAGTACCATTAAACAACTTCTTGAAGCCGATGTTATTTGTAACGAGGAGCATTTGGATAAACATGTCTATTCCGCTTGCGGAAGCGATATGATGAGCGATGTTTTGGCTTATGTCAAGGATCAGGCAGTTTTAATGACAGGTCTTGTAAACTCACAGGTTGTCAGAACCGCCGAGATGATGGATATGGTCTGCATCGTATTTGTCCGCTCCAAAATGCCAACTCCCGAGATGATAGAACTCGCTCGTGAGAGTGGAATAGTTCTTCTCGCAACTAAAAGAAGAATGTACGAGGCTTGCGGTATCCTTTACCAGAATGGCCTTGTAGGAAACAAAGTGGCCAATAATGGCTGAGTCGTTAACCTTTAAATTTGAGGTTGATGGAACTGACTTTACATCGGCAGGTCAGGCATCGGTCAAGGTCAAGAAAAATCTTCGTCAGATAGGTCTTCCCCCCGAGATAATCCGTAGAGTTTCAATCGCTATGTATGAGGGCGAAATCAATATGGTCATTCACGCCGGCGGCGGTGAGGCTTTTGTTACTGTAAGTGAGGAAAGTGTTACCATTCGTCTTGTGGATAATGGCCCCGGCATCGCAGATATTAACAAAGCAATGCAGGAAGGTTTTTCAACTGCAACCGATAATGTCCGTTCACTTGGATTCGGCGCAGGAATGGGACTTCCCAATATGAAACGCTACACAGATTTTATGGAAATAAAATCCGAAGTCGGTAAGGGAACCGATATCACAATGCGCGTTGATATCAAATCATAATTTCCGGCAGGTGTATGTGTATGAATACATATAAGCACTCGGTTTACCTTGATGTAACTAAATGTAACGGTTGCACAACATGTTTGCGGCATTGTCCCACAGAGGCAATTCGCATTAAGGATAATCACGCTGTCATTAATGATGGCAGATGTATCGACTGCGGCGAGTGTATCCGTGTATGCCCCAATAAAGCCAAAAAGGCAAAATGCGGCGCCCTTGAGAAAATGAATAATTTCAAATTCAATATTGCTCTTCCTGCCCCGACTCTTTACGGGCAGTTTGAGAATCTTGATGACGTGGATTATGTTCTTGAGGGTCTTATAAAACTCGGCTTTGATGATGTTTTTGAGGTTTCGGCGGCGGCGGAACTGGTTTCTGCCTACACCAGAAATTATCTCAAAACCGCAAATATCGAAAAGCCGGCAATCAGTTCCGCCTGTCCCGTTGTGTTAAGGCTCATAGCTCTGCGATTTCCAACGTTATTGGATAACATTATAAAAATGCTTCCGCCGATGGAGATTGCGGCAAAACTTGCTAGAGAAAAAGCACAGCGAGAGCACCCCGAACTTAAAAAAGAGGATATCGGAATATTCTTCATATCGCCCTGTCCCGCTAAGGTAAGTTATGTAAATAACGGCTTTGCGGACTATAAGAGTGAGGTCGATGTTGTTGTTTCGATAAGCGATATTTACTTCTCGCTTATAAATGCGATGAAGGTTGATAACGATACCCCCTCGCTGTCAAATTCGGGCGTTATAGGAATTGGCTGGGCAACAAGCGGTGGCGAGGCAACTGCTATTTTCAATGAAAGTTATCTCGCGGCTGACGGTATTGACAATGTTATTCACGTTCTGGACCAGATAGAAAACGGCACCATTCCTGATCTTGAGTTTGTAGAACTCAACGCTTGTACGGGCGGATGTGTTGGCGGTGTTTTAACGGTTCAGAACCCCTTTATTGCAAAAGCAAGACTTCGTTCGCTAAAAAGATACCTTCCCGTTTCGCAAAATTCTCTTCCCGAGGATATGCGAGGCAAGGTTGACGAGAGTTACCTTTTTGAAAACTTCCCCACCTATGAGCACATCTCAAAACTCAGCGATAATATGGCAGAGTCAATGAGAATGATGGCAGAGCTTGGAGAGATAAAAGAGGGACTCCCCGGTATCGACTGCGGATCTTGCGGCGCGCCAAACTGCCGCGCCTTTGCAATGGACGTTGTTAAAGGCTGTGCCAAAATTGATGATTGTCCTATTTTGCAGTATAGAAAAAATAATAAGGTCGGTGAAGAATAGGTGACTGTAAAACAACTTTCTTCAAAAGCAGAATTTGCTCCCGTACTGCTCGCAGACGCCGAGCGGGAAATAAACGGCGCATATTGTGGCGACCTGCTTTCTTGGGTTATGGGCAGAGCGCAAAGCGATAATGCCTGGATAACCATTATGTCCAACATAAATGTTGTTGCGGTGGCGTCCCTTTCGGATGTATCCTGCGTAATTCTTGCAGAGGGCGTAAAGCTCGATGAAGATGCGCTAAAAGCCGCCAAAGAAAAAGAAATAAATGTTCTCTCGTGTGAAAAGAGCGCCTATGAAATAGCAGTCCTTTTAGGTGAACTGATATGACAAGGTTTTATTACGACCTGCATATCCACTCCTGCCTCTCGCCTTGTGGGGATAACGATAGTACCCCCAGTAACATTGCGGGAATGGGAGAACTCAATGGGCTTGATATTATGGCGCTGTGCGACCATAACACCTGCAAAAACTGCCGCGCGTTTTTTAAAGCGGCAGAGCGCCACAACATTGTGGCGGTGGCGGGTATGGAGCTTACAACTGCCGAGGATGTTCACGTGGTCTGCCTTTTTAAAACGGTAGACGATGCCGAGCGGTTTGAAACTGCTTTGGACGAGCGCAAAATCCCTTACAAAACCCGCCCCGATATTTTCGGAAATCAGCTTATCGTGGATGAAAACGATGAGGTGATGGGCGAGGAAGAAAACCTGCTCATAAACGCTACAACCGTTTCGATTGATGAACTTCCCGAGTATGTAGAGGCTTTCGGCGGCGTGTGCTATCCTGCGCATATTGATAGGGATTCAAACGGTATCATATCTGTGTTAGGTAGTTTCCCAGAAAATGCAGGGTTTAAGTTTGCCGAGGTTCATAACGGCGAGCTTACAGACAAGTATGCAGAACTTATTTCTTTTGAAAAACCGCAAATTATCACAAGTTCGGATGCTCATTACCTCTGGGATATTTCCGAGAGAGAAAAGTATCTCGAACTCCCGATAGATAGGTCGGCTTCCGCCGACGAGATAAGAAAAAAATTGTTTGAGTTTTTGGAAGGTGCGAAATGAAAGAATTATCACTAAATATTCTCGATATCGCAGAAAATTCTGTAAAAGCTCAGGCGAGTTTAACCGAAATCCTGATAGATGAGAGTGAAAATGAACTTACCATCACCATTCGGGATAACGGTCATGGCATGAAACCTGAAACGGTTTTAGCCGCGCAAAATCCTTTTTATACGACGCGGACAACAAGAAGTGTCGGTCTTGGAATTCCTCTTTTTAAAATGAGTGCCGAGCAAACGGGCGGAAAATTCGCCTTAAGTTCGCACCATATAGATGAATTCCCCGAGACCCACGGAACAGTTATCTCAGCGTCTTTTAACAAAAACCACATAGATTTCACTCCACTGGGAGATGTCGCCGAGAGTGTTGTAACCCTCATTCAAGGCCACCCCGACGTCGACTTTGAGTTTGTACATAACTTAGTCGGCGGAAAGGTTGAACTTAAAACGGCAGAACTCAGAGAGGTTTTGGGAGATGTTCCCTTATCCGAATTTGAGGTTATCGTGTGGATAAGAGAGTTTCTCTCAGAACAGTATTCCCAAGTAAACAATTGAGAAAGGATAGATCTTAAATGAAATCGTTAGCAGAACTTCAGGCAATCAAAGACAAAATGAAGAACAAGGTCGTTATCCGTGAGGGCGGCGAAGAAATTCGTGTAGTTGTCGGTATGGCAACCTGCGGTATCGCAGCAGGCGCCCGTCCCGTTCTTAACACACTTGTTGAGGAAGTGGAAAAACTTTCTCTCTCCGGTAAGGTAACAGTTGCACAGACAGGTTGTATCGGCATCTGCCAGTTCGAGCCCGTTGTCGAGGTTTTCGAGGCAGGTAAAGAGAAGGTAACTTATGTTAAGGTAGACTCCGATAAGGCAAAGAAAATCGTCGAGGAGCATCTTAAGGGCGGCAAGGTAGTAGCTGAGTACACCTTTGCCAATAACCAGGGTTAATTTTGGAGGTGTAATATAAATGATTCGTTCACACGTTTTAATTTGCGGTGGTACAGGTTGTACCTCTTCAAAGAGCCCCGAAATTCAGGCAGCATTTGTTGAAAACCTTGAAAAATTCGGCATCTCAGAGGAAGTAAAGCTCGTACAGACCGGTTGTTTCGGACTTTGTGAGCTCGGTCCCGTAGTTATCATCTACCCCGAGGGCACATTCTACAGCCGCGTAACTGTAGCAGATGTTGAGGAAATCGTTTCCGAGCATCTTTTAAAGGGTAGAATCGTTGAGCGCCTTGTTTATGCAGATACAGGCGAAAAGGTTGAGGAAATTGCAAACGTTTCTCTTTCCGATACAGTATTCTACAAATCACAGAACCGTGTAGTTCTTCGTAACTGCGGTGTTATCGACCCCGAGCAGATCGATGAGTACATAGCTATGGATGGTTATGCTGCTCTCGGTAAGGTACTTACTGAGATGAAACCTCAGGAAGTTACCCAGTGCATCATCGATTCAGGTCTTCGTGGCCGTGGCGGCGGCGGATTCCCCACCGGTAGAAAGTGGTCACTTGTTGCTGATGCAGAGC
>JAZQLL010000002.1:0-5411 GCA_045542675.1 Oscillospiraceae bacterium | reverse complement strand
CTACGTTTGCCTGGGCATGTGCATGCGGGGTTGAGCCCATTCCTGCCTCATTTGAGAAAAGTCCGCGCTTTGCACCTTGCGACACCGCGAGATAGATAGCCTCACCTATTGTGCCGCCGAGCACCGCTTTGGGAGTAAATGCGTACTTAAAAATCATTGCAAAGGTTTCGGGAAGCACTTTTATATTAATAGCGAGAACGACAAGCGAGCCTACGATGTAGAGCCCCGCCATAAATGGCACCAATTTTTCACAAACCGAGCCGATTCGCGAAACGCCGCCTATAAAAATGAATGCAGCAGCAATAGAAATTACGATTCCTGTAACCCATACGGGAATGTTAAAGGCGTTCTGGCAGGACTGACTTATTGAATTTGACTGCACCGAAAGTCCCGTAAAGCCGAGGGCAATGGTAGCGGCGGTAGCAAAAAAAGTCGCGAGGAACTTTCCAAACCTGCCTTTGAATGCCGTTTTTATGTAGTACACAGGTCCGCCAGAGATACTTCCGTCTGAATTTACAACGCGAGTCTCCTGTGCTAAAACTGCCTCACCGTACGAGGTTGCCATACCGAAAAAAGCGATTACCCACATCCAGAATATAGCACCCGGGCCGCCGGTAAGTATCGCGGTGCCGGCTCCGACTATATTTCCTGTTCCGACCTGACCTGCAATAGCGGTTGCAAGCGCCTGAAACGAGGAAAGTCCGCTCTTTTGCTTGCCGCCCTTTAGTGAAAAACCGCCCAAAAAACGTTTTACTCCTTCGGAAAAACATCTTATTTGAACAAATCGGGTGCGAAAGGTGTAATAAAGACCCACCGAAACGAGCAAAATTATCAAAATGTAACTCGATAGCGAGTCATTTATTCCTTTTGTAATTTTTAAAAGAATATCCATCTATTTCCTCCAAAAAAATAAGCGACCTAAAAAGGCCGCAACAAAAGATTACTAAAAAAGTATAATCCATTACGTCCTTTTGCCTGAGAGTTTGGGCGGATTTTACCGCTTTGCCCCTTCGGCACTCATTTAAGAGATTCTCCGTAAGTTCCTCGGCTTTAAGTTTTATCAAAAAGCGTCCTCGGAAATATGTATTTATGGTATCACTAAAATATGCGCTTGTCAATAAGAAAGAGGGTTAAAATATAGAAAACGGGAAGGTGACTCGAGCCGTGACCGAACTGCAGTAGACCGCGCCCTACCATTTAAATTTATTTTGTACGAAAATGGCGGGCGAACACTGTTCGCCCCTACGAGAGGGGGACGAGCGTCGATATGAGATTTTCTGTTTTTACAGATTCGTTTCGCATTGTAAGCGAAACGAGATTTGTGGTAAATAAAAGTCGATGCGAGGGGGGACAGTCGGTCCCCCTTAATGCATTCTTTTCCATATTTCTGTTGCTATGGACAGAAATATGGTGCCCGCGCGGCATGAGCGCAACAAAAAACAAATCATAAAAACAATTCGGAATGGATAAATCAGTTCCCTACAATTTATATTATTTTGCAAAAAAAGGAGGGTATAAACCCTCCCCTACGGACTATTTTAATATTTCACAAACGGAATAAGCGAGAGCCAGAGTCTGCGGCGGCGCTTTATGTAGTGGCGCCTTTCTGCGCCATGCGAACGTTTTATTTCGCAGTTTAAATAGATAAGTTCTCTTTGAAACTCTCGAAGTGAAAAAAATAGGTTAAAGATAACAAGTACTGTGATAATACAAAGTACAATCATTGCTAAAATGCGGGTAATCAGATGGTTATCACTCATGGGAAGGTGCCTCCGGGGAAGGTTTTTTGCGATTAAAGGATATAAAGCTATAAACAATAATAACACATAAGTGTTCCGTTGTCAACATATGTATTCATAAAAGGGCAACTGATGGCTTAGAATATACTCAGAGGTGAGTATATGTATAATCCTACATTAGATTCCGTCAAGGTAGGACGAGCAATTGCATATTTTAGGCAAAAAAAAGGAATGAGTCAAGAGGTTTTGAGCGGACTTGCTGACATCGGTCGCAGTCATTTGAGTGCCATCGAGCGCGGTGAGAGAAAGCCAACCTTAGAAACGCTGTACAGAATCTGTTGTGCAATGAATATTAAAATGAGTGAAGTTATAATAAAACTTGAAGAAGAAATTTAAAAGGACACGACTCTTGTCGTGTCCTTTTATTTTATAAAGAAAGACATACGATAGCGTAAGGATTTTTGTTTCAATATTTCACAAACGGGATAAGCGAGAGCCAAAGTCTGCGGCGGCGCTTTATGTAGTGGCGCCTTTCTGCGCCATGCGAACGCTTTATTTCGCAGTTTAAATAGATAAGTTCTCTATGAAACTCTCGAAGTGAAAGAATAAGGTCAACGGCAATAAGTACTACTATGATAGAAATTACAATTATTGCCAAAATAATGGAAATTTTGCTGTCGGGGATCATCTTTTGCTCCTGGGGAATGTTATAGTCGTGCTATCTGCGGCGGGTTTGCGCCGCGGGTTTACTTTTGAACAATTTTATCTTTACCGCCCATATACGGTCTGAGCGCCTCGGGAATTTTTACACTGTATTTTTCGCCGTCAAACTCGAGATTGTTTTCCAAAAATGCGATGAGCATTCTCGGGGGCGCAACAACGGTGTTATTTAAGGTGTGGGCAAAGTATTTATTGCCGTCCTCACCTCGTACTCTAATACCGAGCCTTCTGGACTGTGCATCGCCGAGATTTGAGCAAGAGCAAACCTCAAAATATTTATTCTGCTTGGGTGAAAATGCTTCAAGGTCATAGGATTTAACCTTCAGGTCGGCAAGATCTCCAGAGCAACACTCGATTGTTCTGACGGGAATATCGAGACTTTCAAAAAGTTCTACGCTGTACTGATGCATCTTGTAGAACCAGTCACGGCTCTCTTCAGGCTTACAGACAACTATCATTTCTTGCTTTTCGAACTGATGGATTCGGTAAATGCCGCGCTCCTCAATACCGTGCGCACCCTTCTCTTTTCTAAAGCAGGGCGAGTAACTTGTCAAGGTAAGGGGAAGTTTTTCTTCGGGTGTAATGGTGTCAATAAACTTGCCTATCATGGAATGTTCACTTGTGCCGATAAGATAGAGGTCCTCGCCCTCAATCTTGTACATCATAGCGTCCATTTCCTCAAAACTCATAACGCCGGTTACAACGCCGCTTCTAATCATAAATGGCGGGATACAGTATGTGAAACCGCGATCTATCATAAAGTCGCGCGCGTAGGAGATAACTGCGCTGTGAAGCCTTGCAATGTCGCCCATAAGATAATAGAAACCTTCGCCGGCAACCCTGCCTGCCGCCTCTTTGTCGATGCCATCAAACGCCGCCATAATGTCGGTGTGGTAAGGAATCTCAAATTCGGGGACTGTGGCTTCCCCGTAGCGCTTTATTTCAACGTTTTCCTCGTCATTTTTGCCAAGAGGCACAGACTCATCGAGAATGTTGGGAATTTTCATCATTATGTTTTTAACTTTTTCTTCAAGTTCTGCCTCGAGCCTTTCAAGTTCGGCAAGTTTTTGCGCCTGCTCTGATACCAGCGCGCGCATTTCCATTGCCTTTTCCTTCTCACCCTTACCCATAAGCACACCGATTTCGCGGCTAATCTTATTGCGGTTGGCGCGAAGTTCGCTAGCCTCGGAAATAGCGTTTCTTCTCTGCTCGTCGAGGGAAATAACCTCATCAACTAAGGGGATTCTGTCCTCCTTAAAACGCCTTTTAATGTTCTCTTTTACGAGGTCGGGATTTTCTCTTAAAAATTTAATGTCAATCACTTTTTTGCCCCTCCAAAATGGGATTTTTTTGATTTACTAAAAGTATATTGTGTTTATAAAATTACAAAAAGTATATAAAACTACTGTTTTGCGGCATAATCGTTGTCAATTTTGATAACCGCACAGTACTTTTCATTGGTTTCCTTGAGTGCCGCGCAAATGTCATTTACGAGTTTTTGGCGGTCATTTTCAAGCATCGTGCATGGCACAACAATGTCAAAAATCAGGTTCACACGATTCTCGCCGTCGGTCATTCTGAAATCGTGAATAGTATAGTCACCGAGGGCGGCAACTATACCGAGAACGAGATTTTTCGCATCGTTTAAAACGCTGCTGTCGGTTGTGATGGGGTCCATGTGGATAACAAGTTCAATTCCAAGCTCAGCAAGTGCCCTTACCTCAAGCGCATCAATTTCCTCGTGAATAACGGTAACATTTTCTTTGTCACTAACCTCGGCATGAAGCGAAGCAAAAACTCGCCCGGGACCGTAGTCATGAACGATAAGGTCGTGAATTCCAAGCACAAAGCGGTTTTCACCAACGAGTTTTTCGATATTTTGAATAAGGTCCTTGTCGGGAGCCGATCCGAGCAGAATATCAACAGTTTCACGGGCTAAATTAAAACCAACTATCATAATAAGGATGGATACCGCAACGCCGATGTAACCGTCAATGTTAATGTCAAGGTAATATCCCAGCGCGGTTGAAAGGATAACGGCAGAGGTTGCTATAACATCATTAAGGCTATCCTTTGATGCTGCTTTTAAAACGCCCGAATCTATTTTCTTTCCAAGGTAACGGTTGTAGGAGAACATCCAAAGTTTTACCAAAACCGAGAGAATGAGGATTACGAGCAGTATCGGTTTCATAACAATTGGCTCGGGATTTATTATCTTTTCAAACGAACTTTTAAGAAGTTCAAATCCGACAAGCATAATAAGGAAGGAAATAATGAGCGACGAAATATACTCAAACCTTCCGTGACCGAATGGGTGGTCGGCATCGGGCTTTTTATTTGAAAGTTTTGCGCCGATAACCGCCATTACGGATGTACCCATATCGGAGAGGTTATTAAAGGCGTCGGACGTGATTGCAAGGCTGTGCATCAGGCCGCCGATAACGAGTTTTACAACAAACAAAACAAGGTTGCAGATAATTCCGAGTACACCGCCGAGCGAAATGTGCTTTTCGCGTACGGTTTTGTCGGTAACATTATCGCCGTCCTTTATGAAGGCACGTACAAGAAGTTTTATCATATAGAGCCTCCTAGGATAATTATGTATAAATGTAGGGCGCGGTGTTTACAACGCGCCGGAAAAACGGAACGCTGAAAATTGCCGTTCCCTACACATTATATTAATATTTTTTAATATGCCTTACCCCAGTAAACGAGTTTATCTGCCTTTTTGCCGCAGCAGATACAGGTGTCACCTATTGCATCCTCGCCAAAGGGGATACAACGTGATGTAACGCCTGCAAGTTCTTTCATTTTGTCTTCGCAAGCGCGGTCGCCGCACCACATAGCGCGGATAAATCCGTCCTGACTATTGGCGGTTTTGATGAATTCATCGGTGGTAAAGCAGTCAACAGTTCTGTTCTTGCGGTTTTCGAGGGCGCGACTAAAGAGTGC
>JAZQLL010000001.1:0-12763 GCA_045542675.1 Oscillospiraceae bacterium | reverse complement strand
CCCGAGGAGTGTCGTTTTGGCTGTATCGGTCTTGGTGACTGCGCGGTAGCCTGCCCCGTAGATGCTATTTGTATCCGCGATGGCGTGGCGCGTGTTAACAGTAAAATCTGTATCGGTTGCGGTCTTTGCGCCAAAACCTGCCCCAAAAGTATTATTTCAATGCTTCCAAAAGCCGCTAATACTGCAGTTATGTGTAGCAGCGAGGATAAGGGTGCTATGGCTCGAAAAGCCTGCGCAAACGCTTGCATTGCTTGTAGAAAATGTGAAAAGACCTGCCCCGAGGGCGCAATCAGCGTTATCGATAACCTTGCAAGAATTGATTATGATAAATGTACTCACTGTGGCGCTTGTTATGAGGTTTGCCCCACAGGTTGTATAAAAAAAGTTGATTTTCTTAAAAATCTGGTAAGATAAAATGAAACAAAACAAGAAAAGGCGTAATGATATTATTTTAATATCTGCACTTTTGTCGGCGGCTCTTTTGGCACTGGCGGTTTTTAGGTTTTGTGTCCCTTCAGGCAACAGTGTTATGATTTCTGTCGACGGTAAGTCGACAGAAATCATTTCTTTAAATAAGGACTCTGAAAGGGTAATAAAAACCGAGAACGGAACCAACATCGTAGAGGTGAAAAACGGCAAAGTGAGCGTTGTAGACGCCACCTGCCCCGACAAACTTTGTCAAAAACACAGACCCATTTCAAAGGTAGGCGAGAGCATCGTCTGCCTTCCTAATAAAGTAACTTTGAGAATTTTTTCACAAACCTCTTCACAAGAGCTTGATGTTGTGGTATAATCGGGGAGAAGTGGTATGAAAAAGACAAAAAAACTTACAATTTTAGCGCTTCTCACCACCTGCGCACTGGTGCTCTCCTATGTTGAGGCAATTCTGCCCCCAATCTCCGCTGCAGTTCCGGGAATAAAGGTGGGCCTTTGCAACATAATAATATTATTTGTGCTCTATCGGTTTTCGCTTAAAGAGGCGATAGCGGTGTCGGGAGTAAGACTTGTTGTAGTGATGCTCCTTTTCGGCAACCCCTCAACCTTTGTGTATAGCCTTGCGGGTGCGGTTTTGAGCCTTGCTGCTATGGCTTTGCTTAAAAAGGTCAATGCGTTTTCGATAACCGGAGTAAGCGTTGTTGGTGCCATTTGCCATAACCTCGGTCAAATTATTATTGCCGCGATAGTGCTTAATACCATTCAGATAGGGTACTATATGATAGTTCTTGCAATAACGGGAAGCGTTGCGGGAGTTTTTGTAGGCCTTGCGGGAGCGGGTCTTATGAAGGCAACCGAAAAAGTCAGACTGTAAATTATGCCCATTTGGGTAAAACATAATAAAAAGGAGAATACCTATGAAAAAAATCGTAAGCATATCTCTTGCAATTGCAGCTCTTTTGTCAATTTGCCTCATGGCAGGTTGTACTGAAGAAAAACTCAAGTTCGGAATGGGAGTTTACTCGGTATATGCCGACACAACCAATGCCGAAGGCGAAAATCCCGGCTCGGTTGATGTTGACCAGACAATCGCCGCAGTCACACTCGATAAGGACGGCAAGATCGTTGCTTGTGACCTTGATACAGTTTCCCTCTCTCTCGGGTTTACCTCTGACGGTAAGTATGTGGGTTCTGAGGACATCAAGAGCAAATACGAGATGGGCGACAACTACAATATGGTCAACTACGGAAAGGCAAAGTACGAGTGGTATCAGCAGGCTGATAATTTCAGTAAACTCGTTGTAGGCAAAACAATTGACGAGGTTAAGGCTCTTGTTGCCGACGGCAATAAGGGAAATGACGAGGTTGTTAACGCAGGTTGCACCATCATGATTTCCGATTTTGTTTTCGCTATCGAAAAGGCGGTTAAAAATGCTGTAGAGTCCGATGTTACAAAAGACGACAAGGTTCAGGTTGCTATCGTAGCAACCCAGGGTGAGTACAGAAATGCTACCGCAGACGTTGACGGAATTAACGAAATTGAGAGCGCTTTCTGTGCAGTTGCAGTAGATAAGGACGGTATGGTTAAGGTAATGTCTTCCGACGCCACAACAGTTACCGCATCCTTCGGTGATAAGGGCGAGGCCACAACAGACACATCTAAAGAAATCGTTACCAAGAAAGAACTCGGCACAAATTACGGAATGTCCGCAATCGGTAAAAAAGAGTGGAACGAGCAGGCTGCTGCATTTGACAGCGTTTGCATAGGTAACACCGCTGAGGAAATCGTTGCTTTTGAAGAAAATGGTTACGGTAATCTCGACATTAAGAATGCAGGTTGCACAATCGCAATCAGCGATATGGTAAAAGCCGCAGTTAAGGCAGCAACAATCGCATAAATTAGTCAAAACAAAAAGACCATAGGCAATTGCCTATGGTCTTTTTTATTCTTTATACTCAAAGGTATAATCCTCAAATCCAGATGAATAGTGCAGTTTACCATCGTTTTCTACCCACATAGCTTCGGCGTCCGAAATGCTCTCGATAAGCGCTATTCCCTCATTAAGAGGCATTGTAAACAGGGCGGTGGAGAGGGCGTCCGCCCTTGCCGAGTTTTCGCAGAGCACCGAAACCGAAGCAAAATACTGACTCGGCATAAGGGTCTCTGGGTCAATTATGTGGTGGTAATTCTTGCCGTTTACAGTGTAGTAGCGTTGATAGTTTCCGCTTGTTACAAGTGACTTGTCTGAAATCTTAAGGTAGGCGACATGCGGCGTGTCCTCATTCTCGCGGTCGGGATTTTCTATTCCGAGCGACCACTCCTCGCCGTCAGGCTTTTGACCAATGGCCTTGATGTTTCCGCCGACGTTTAGGAGATAACCGCTAATGCCTTTTTCCGCAAGTGCCCTGCCGATCATCTCTACGGCGTACCCTTTGGCAACCGCGCCGACATCAAGGCTCATTTCACTATCTTTAAGGTAAACGGTGCATGTTTCTTCATTTATGATAACGTTTGAAATATCGGTGTGCTCAGCGGCAGATTTGAGTTTTTCTGTATCGGGTATGGTAGCTTTGTCGGGGTGTCTTTCGGCTGTTTCTCGGCAATCATGCCATAGTGAGAGCACCGAGCCCATAGCGACGTTGGTTTTGCCGCCCGTGAGGGTGTGCATCTCTTTGCAAAACTCAAGTAGGTCAATTATCTTTTTATCAACCGAAATCCCGGAATTTTTCGCCGCGTTTACTGATTTAAGGTTGTTTATTGTGTCAAAACTATCATATATATTATAGAGTTTGTGATATGTTTCAAGCTCGGAGGTAACAAAATCAAAAACCTCGTCAAACTCCTCTCTTGAATCGGCATAGCCTATAACCGTTGTAACTGTGTCAAAGTAATCGAAACTGTAATCGGTAAATTTTTGTTTGCCTTTTTGAGCACAGGAGGTAAGAAAAAAACAGAAAATAATCGATAAAATAAGCATCATTGCCGCAAACCTTTTTCGCATATTTTTACCTCCTTTTTAACAAAAACAAATTACAATTTGTATAATCCTAAAATGCAGTTTTTCACATTTTCAACAGGGTTTTCCACATATTATGCGGTTTAAAGGGTTTTTAGGGGTGTAAAGGTTCTTTTACTTTTGGTATTTTTTTGTCTTTTTTCGTCTTTTCTGTCGAAGATAGACAAACACCATATAAAATCCGAGCGCTACTAAAATTCCCAAAATCGCGCCGCAAAAATCTATAAGTACATCGCGCACATTTCCGTTGCGCCCCTCTACGAAAAGTTGGTGAAACTCATCCGAGGCGGCGTAGATAAGGCAAAATAGGGCGGGATAGAGGATAGTTTTTTTGGAAAACTCAAATCCGTTTTCAAGTCTGAACGAGAAAACTGAGGTAGATGAGCAAAAGCCGAGTGCCGCGAACACGCAAAAGTGAGCACACTTGCGGATTATCGGAACAAGCTCTTCTATTTTAAGTTCTTTCTCTAGCTCGGTAAGGTCGCTGAAGCCCGAAACAAAAAGTTCGGCTAAAAATCGGCAAACGCCATCAGAAACAGCGGAAGACTCCTCGCCGCCCTGCGCCGAAAACGAGAAAATAAGCCACATTAAATATAGCGTAAGCGCGGCAAACAGTATTGAAACAGGGTGTTTTTTCACGAAACTGATCGCTTTTTGCACCGTTTTTTCACTCCCTTCTTTGTCTATTTTACCCGTTTTGGCATCATAAGTCAAATAAAGAAAAACATTATTGCCAAAATTTGTGAATTTTCCTTTAAAACACTTGATTTTTTCTGTATTTGTATTAAAATAGTTTTAGCACTCGAAGTAATAGAGTGCTAACCTAAAGTTGTATTTTATTAAAGGAGGAAATATAGATGACAATTAAACCTTTATCAGATAGAGTAGTCATCAAATCCGTTGAAGCAGAGGAGACCACCAAAAGCGGCATCATTCTTACCGCAAGCGCGCAGGAGAAACCTCAGATTGCCGAGGTTGTAGCTGTAGGTCCCGGAGGCATAGTAGACGGAAAAGAAGTTAAAATGACCCTTAAGGTAGGCGACAAGGTGCTTTATGGTAAGTACAGCGGAACCGATGTTAAGGTCGATGGCGTAGAGTATAAAATCGTTCGTCAGGACGATATTTTGGCTATAGTTGAATAATCGGAGGTAATAGTATGGCTAAAGAAATTATTTATGGCGTAGAGGCGAGAAAAGCGCTTCAGTCGGGTATTGACCAGCTTGCCAATACAGTTAAAATAACCCTCGGTCCTAAGGGCAGAAACGTAGTGCTTGACAAGAAATTCGGCGCTCCCCTTATTACAAACGATGGCGTTACCATCGCAAAGGACATCGAGCTCGATTGTGCTTTTGAAAATATGGGCGCTCAGCTTATTAAAGAGGTTGCTACCAAGACAAATGACGCCGCAGGTGACGGTACCACAACCGCAACCCTGCTCGCGCAGGCTCTCGTTCGCGAGGGAATGAAAAACGTCGAGGCGGGCGCAAACCCCATGGACATTAAAAAGGGTATCCAGTCGGCAGTTGACACTGCAGTAAAGGCTATCGTTGAAAACTCAAGAAAGATCTCGGGCAGCGAGGATATCGCAAGAGTAGGTACAATTTCGTCGGCAGACGAAACAGTCGGCGCTCTTATCGCCGAGGCTATGGATAAGGTTTCGGCAGACGGCGTTATTACAGTTGAAGAGTCCAAAACTGCTACAACCTATAGCGAAATCGTTGAGGGTATGCAGTTTGACAGAGGCTACATTACTCCCTATATGGTAACCGACACCGATAAGATGGAAGCGGTTATCGACGATGCTTTCATTCTCATTACAGATAAGAAAATTTCGGTCATTCAGGACCTTCTTCCCTTGCTCGAGCAGATTGTGAATTCGGGCAAAAAGCTTGTTATCATCGCCGAGGATGTTGAGGGCGAGGCTCTCTCCACCCTTATCGTAAACCGCCTTCGCGGAACCTTTACCTGCGTTGCAGTTAAGGCTCCCGGTTTTGGCGATAGAAGAAAAGAAATGCTCCAGGATATTGCCATCTTAACAGGCGGTCAGGTTATCAGCAGTGAGCTCGGATTTGAGCTTAAGGATACCGACCTTACAATGCTCGGCCGCGCCCGTCAGGTTAAGGTTCAGAAGGAGAACACCATCATCGTTGATGGCGCAGGAAATAGCGACGCTATCAAGGCCCGCGTAGGTCAGATAAAGAATCAGATTGCTGAAACAACCTCGGATTACGACCGCGAGAAACTTCAGGAGCGCCTTGCAAAACTCGCTGGCGGAGTTGCCGTAATTAAGGTCGGCGCCGCAACTGAGATTGAGATGAAGGAAAAGAAACTTCGTATCGAGGATGCCCTTTCGGCAACCCGCGCAGCTGTTGAAGAGGGAATTGTTGCAGGCGGCGGGACCGCGCTTCTTAACGCTATTCCCGCAGTTGAAAAACTCGCGCAGACAAGTGATGGCGACGTTAAAACAGGCGTTAGAATCGTGCTTCGCGCACTTGAGGAGCCCGTTCGCCAGATTGCCGCTAATGCAGGCCTTGAAGGTTCGGTAATTATCGATAAGATTCGCCGTTCAAGAAAGGTTGGCTACGGCTTTGATGCTGCAAATGAGGTATATTGCGATATGATTTCAAGCGGTATCGTAGATCCTACAAAGGTAACAAGAAGTGCACTGCAGAATGCCGCTTCGGTTGCCGCAATGGTTCTTACAACCGAGTCGCTTGTTGCAGATAAAAAAGAGGAGAATCCTCCCGCACCCCCCGCCGCTCCCGGCGGAATGGGAATGTATTAATCCTAAATAGAATAAAAAAGGGCGTCGACCACTTCGGTCGGCGCTCTTTTTCCTTGACATTTCACTCTCACTATATTATAATAACGAAGTACCAAAAGAAGCCCCCCTTTAATTTAATACAACGAGGTGTAGCTCACCTGGTAGAGCGCTTGGTTTGGGACCAAGAGGCACGGAGTTCGAGTCTCCGCACTTCGACCAATACTAATTAAGGTTGATTCAAAACGAATCAACCTTAATTTTTTTGTGCTTATTCGCCTGTTATCGGCACTTTTGTTTGTACAAGGCGCTGTAAAAACGGGACTTTGTACTAAAATTATATCGGGGATATAAGGTTACCTCATTACCGAAAAATACCGAAAATCGGCATTTTCACCCTCTGCCCGGCAATGAATATTTGCTCCCGTAAACGAACAAATCTGCCGTAAACGAGCAAACCTCCCGTAAACGAATACCGAAAACGAACGGCGTTTTCAAGTGGATTTAAGATATTTTTTAATAACCTCTTGACTATTGGACAAAAAACATGTATAATGGACACATAGTTTAAAAGGATGGAGAAGACTATGGAAATCTATTCTATCGCAGAAGTTGCCGAGATGTCCGGGCAAAGCCAAAAAACTATAAGAAGGCATATTGCTGCCGGGAAACTCAAAGCACAAAAGATTGGTAACTGTTATCGCATTACCAAAGAAAATTACAACAGGTGGTTAATATCCGATTTGGACCCGGAAAAAGATAATATCTTTAACGAAACAATAGTTGAAGAACAAGGTTCGGATGCCGTTAATTGGATCGACATCACTGATCGTTGGGTTTTTGATGGTTGGTCTAATATCAACTATCGTAATGGATTAAATTTTATCGACCTTTTCTCCGGCGCAGGTGGTCTTAGCTGTGGCTTGACTATGGCTGGTTTTACCCCCATAGGTTCTGTTGAAATAATGCCGGAGGCTGTAGATACATATAAATATAACTTCGTTGAGCAAAAAGGTTTCAACGAAAACGTACAGACAAGAGACATCCGTGAAGCATCCGTTAAACAAGAACTTTATGATTCTGTTGCTGACAAACACGTACACCTAATTGTCGGCGGGTTCCCTTGCCAGGGATTCAGTATGGCGGGGCACCGTGTGGTGACAGACCCGAGAAACAGCTTGTATCTTGAAATGCTTGAAATTGTCAAACGCATAAAGCCGGATTTCGTTGTAATGGAAAATGTTGAGGGGCTACGCTCGATGCTCGGCGGAAAAGTCGAAGCTAAGATCATCAGCGATTACAAAGAAGCTGGGTATGACATCAATGTTACTGTTTTGAACAGCGCCGATTATGGTGTTCCTCAAATCAGAAGAAGAGTTATTTTCATCGGTAACCGACACGGATTAACTAACTATCATCCTAAGCCGATATATTCACCTGATAATTATGTTACTTTGGGTGAAGGTATAAAGAGATTTATGTCCATTCCCGAAAACAAGCAAATCAATCATATTTTCACAAGGCATTCCGATAAAATGATTGAACAAATAAAAGCCCTGCCCGAGGGACAGAGCTTATACGGCAATTATTCAGATGCCTGGAAAAAATCACCGTGGGATAAACCTTCCTGTACGGTCAAAGAAAACCACGGCGGCGTTAACATTCATCCAAGACTACCAAGAGTTCTCACTCCAAGAGAATTGGCTGCATTACAATCGTTCCCTGATGATTTTATTTTTAAGGGTTCAAAGAAATGGCAGTTAGTCCAGATCGGCAATGCTGTTCCGGCACTTCTTGGAAAAGCAATAGGCATAGCAATTATGAAGGCAATGGAAAAATGCGAAGAGGAATAATCCTCTCCGCATTTTTATTTGTTGTTAAGTTCCTTGTTTAAGGCTTCTTTCCACTTAAGAAGATCATACCAACCGCAACCAACACAACCCGCTTCGGCGCCGGGGCCTTGTTTTGGAATTGCCTCATCCCAATCTTCTCCGCCTTGATAGTAAAATTTGATGCCGTATGGAAATTGCCGCTTGTTTTCGGAAAAGCACTTTTTACAAGCTTCTTTCTTTAATAAGTTAAATCTATTAGTAAGGGGTTGAAACTTTCTTTGTGCTTCTTCATCGGACAAACCAACGTTGTCGGAGATATCAGGGGTTACACCCCACCGTATTTCGGGAAATTTATGATCCGGTAATACAGAGTGGTCCGTTGAGCCGGTATAGGAATCCTTGTAATTAAAAATCCGTTTAACCTGGTTTCGCGTCTCTTGCGGAATATTTTCGGTTCTTTTTGAAATGGTATGCGGTGGGATGGGTGTCAAATAGTCATATGTCTTGAGACGTTTTGCTTTGTCGCAATAATTTGAGACTGTACATATGTAGAACCCCTTGTCCTTAAGTTCTCTAATGGTTGCTTGAGGGTTTGGGCTTTCGTTATATACTTCAGAACAATAACGACACACACCATTAGGAGAAGCCATTTCTTTCAAAAAAGCCAATTGCCGAGCACTTAAATCTTTGCTGTACATTGCTTCCAAATTGGAATACCACTTTGTAATATTGGCTGGAACAAAATACTCCGAAATGCTTTGTAAATAAATCATTATCGCCGCTGTGTCACTCTTGGAAAACTCAAAATCAAACCGATGCCCTGAAATAGGGATCCAGTACGCACAATCATCGTAAAATTTTGCTTTAACATAAATTTCAGACGCTCTGTTATTTTCAGCAAAATCAAGTATAGAGATACCTGACATACAATATCACCCCTTGGATATGATTATTTTTTCAAAGTTTTCCATATTAAAGCGGAACTTAAAGCAAGACCTTGCCTTGTGAACCTGGAATTCGCCAATCGAAATGCCATTGTATTTCAAGGTGTTACTTTCGTTCCACTCTTCAATGGTTGGTTTGGTAAATGTAAATGCACTGCCATCCCAAACCATATTTTTGGCAAAATCCGAATTGAAGATTTTATATTCGTAGTTATCTTTCTTTTTATAAATCCACAAAAGATAATCCGAATCCAAAAGATGTTCTACATAAATCGGCATCATTTCTGCGATGCGATTCAGAACCATTTCCTTAAATACATCGCCTGTCATCTCTGCAGCATCGGTTAGATGCTGAAAATACAAATAACAAGTTTCTGCACCGGGCTGCCCAACTTCCGGGGGACACACCATCTTTCCGGTATTGGTTTTAAGTGACAGCGTTTTCTGTCCGGCAAGAACAAAGTCGTAAGAACATTTACTTTCTTTGCCACGCTCTCCCTTTTCAGAACCGGTGTGCTTTATAGCATCCGGCAATTCAGTGAATGCTGCCTTTACAGTAGGTGTGATTTCTTCTTGTAAACGTGCTGAACACCTGGTTTTGAAATTAGCAGGATATGACAATCCGAAGATATCACAAATCGTTTTTTCTGCGGTCATTCCAAAGGTCTCGGTTGTCATTTTTGCCTCGACCAGGAATTTCTGCATTGCTTTCATAATGAATCGGAACTTGAAAGTTCGGTTCTTATGAATTTGAATTTCAGCAATAGAAATGCCTTTGTATTTCAAAGTAGTACTTTCGTTCCACGCAGCACCGTCTTTGGTGAAGGTGAAATGCTCACGCTCGGTTTCGATATCTACGAACTGATTTCGATCAAAAACAGTATAGCTATATTCTCCGTCATCATATCTTACCCAGACGGTATAGTCCGAAACGAAGAGATAATCCAGAAATGTAGGAATCATTCTGTGGATACTTTTAAGAACAACGCCTTTAATTTGCTCTTTGTCCTCAATTTCAAAACCGGCAAGTTCCGAGAAAAATGCATTGAATACGGATAAGCCACATTGACCAACTACTCTCGGCGCAACTTTATCCCCGGTTTTGTTGGTTCTAATGGATAAGGTTGCTCCGTTTTCCAAAAGGAAATTATGGGGAGATAAAGTTTCCTTGCCCTTAGCAGAGGGGGCAAAGGTTAAACACTGTGTTGGTGTTGTGCCGATGTCTCTAAAAATAACGTTCGTCAACTCGTCAAGGCCGGGTTCGTAATCTTTGTTATAACTGGATGTGAACTGAGCCACTGCATTAGGGTGCATAGGCACATCATATTTCTGACAGATATATTTTTGAATTGTCATTCCTAAAAACGCATTATTCATTACAGCACCTTCCTTACCAGTACTTTTGCAATTTCTATAGCAATTCTATTAACTATTGGCACACAGACCGAATTTCCGATCTGTTTATATGCATCTTCTATTGTGTTATCACGGGAAATATTAAAATCCTCTGGAAACCCCTGAAAACGCAAACATTCTCTAATCGTGAGACGCCTGATTCCGTGATTATCTTTAACAACGGGAATTCTATCGGGGAATTTACCCATACCTGCTATTAACGTTGGGCACAGCGTTCCTGAACAGTATACCGAGCCGTCGTTTTTAAGGGAGTAAATCTTTCCGATTTTAGCTTTCAGCTCAAGTTCGGGATACGAAGGATGATTATTTTCGTAATAATAAGAAACGTGTTGCTTTTGCGAAAAGTCAATAATCCTATCTATCGCTTGTTTTTCTTCTATTTCTTCAGGGAATGAGAACGCATCGCAATCATCGATATCCCGAAAAGCAACGATAAAGACCCTTTTTCTCCTCTGTGGAATACCGGCGTAATCAAACGGCTGCAAAGTTCTGTACTTCACATCATAACCGCACTCCGATAGTGCATTGAAAATAGTCAAAAAAGTTTTTTGGTTATCGTGTTCGACTATATTTTCAACGTTTTCAAGCAAGATGATTCGTGGGCGTTTTTCTTCCACAATGCGGATAATTTCAAAAAACAGATTCCCCCTTGGATCACGAAACCCCTTTTTGAATCCGGCGGTAGAGAACGATTGGCACGGAAAACCTGCGGTAAGCACATCAAAGTCAGGAATGTTTTTCGCCTGAATATTTCGGATATCTCCCTCTTGAAGATAGGAATCGCCGAAATTAAAACGATAAGTTTTGCACGCTGCAGCATCACGTTCATTTGCCCAAACAATATCAAATCCCGCTTGTTTAAAACCCAAACATATTCCACCAATTCCGGCAAATAAACTGGCAACCCTCATCATTTCACCAACTTTCGACACGTACTCAATATAATATTATATATTATTTTTGTTTGAAAATCAATGGGGTGCTAAAAACCGCATTTTTGTAATAGACATTGATTATATAATATTTTAATGGTATAATAATCACACAATTGTTATGTGATTATTATAGTTGAAAGAAAGGATATTACTATGACAACAAAGGATAAGATTGAGTGTATATGGCAATATTCTCATTATTACGGCGATATGCTTTTTACGTCTTTAAGACTATATGACAGCGGCGAGGGATATGCTGCAACAGTAGTTATTTTTAATGCCGTGGAATTGATATTTAAATCACTACGAGAAAACTTCAATGAGAATTTCAATCAGGATATAAGAGCATTAACAGGAGCAGGCGTTTTGACAGAAGATGAAAAAGACTTCTTTGACAACAAAAATTATGGTATTCGCGAAATAAGAAATATTATGACCCATCGCGAGGCATATAGCTATTGTTTGGAGGCTCCCGATGGGAAAGTGCTCCCTTTTGTAGAATCGGATACCTGGGCGCTTCTGTTTGAACATTATTCCGAAAGAATAATAGATATTTTATATAACGCTCTGATTCGTAGCAAAGTTCTCGATTGATAGTTTGAAAAAACTGGACTTTTCAGAGATATGACGGTATAGTGTTGTGCTACAAGGAGGTGCAGCATTATGCCACGTATAAAAACAAAACCGAAACAGACAAATAAAATCAATGAAACGACCGTATCACCGGGAATGATCTCGGAGATGCGGTTGTTTTGTTATGTGCGGAAGGAGGGAGATTATGAGGACATTACTTGAGGAGTTTTGGTACGGAAATGTTAATCCACAGGAGCAGAGTACCGAAAACAATCGGGAAATCAAAAATCTCCTGAACCTTATGGGTAAGAACCGGGACAACCTTTCCGCAACGCTCACTGAAGAACAGAAAGAAACCCTGGCAAAGTACGATGATTGCGTTAACGAAATGTACGGTATTATCGAGCGAGAGATATTCGCATACGGATTCCGGCTCGGCGGAAGGTTGATGATGGAAACATTGACTGGTTCTTTAGGTACGGACCTCTAACTTTGCACAGTCATTCCCGTTCACAATAATTTATCAATTGCCGCGTCTACTTATAATATAATAGGCGCGGTGATTTCGTTTTTCGGGGACTTGACTTTTCTGGATATTTGAGCATCTTTATAAAACCAAGCCGCAAGGCTAATATTTAGAAAGAGGTGCTTTTATGAATATCCAAAAGCCATTGCCGGGGATGACCCCCGAAGAAACCGAAAGACTGCTTCACTATATGAACGCAGTCATTATGTTCAAGCAGATGCACTCCCGTGGTATCATCAATGAAAAGGAACTGCATTTGTGCAAGGAGGAGATGCTGAAAAAGTACAAACCGCCCCTTGACCCGTACAGAGACGAGGTGTAAAT